>JAGHTZ010000053.1 GCA_018065065.1 Candidatus Equadaptatus faecalis
TCCTGATGCGGTGTCCGGGGAAAACCCCATAATCCCATCTCTTGAAAAGCACATAAAGAAAACGCTCAAAGAAGCAGGATTCAAAAGAATCTCCCTCAAATTAAAAGAGGCGTGTGAGATATGATATTTGAATACGTCACGAAAAATTATTTCCGACACAAAGACTACAACATTGAAAAGATAGTCTCAGGAGAAAACGGGCTGATGCTTTACCGAAAAGGAGAATCTCATTTCACCTATTTCCTCCCCTATGGCTTGAAGCAGGTGTACAAATATGAGTTATCCTGTGAATTCAAAACAACACACATCATAAAAGGCTGGAGACTGACAGAAGGTGAAGTGCCGCATAATATTGTGGAAAATCCCTTAACGCATAACAGATATCCGGTAAAAGAAAGAATATCTGCCGCGCTTGATGGAAAACGAAGAGGAATAAAAGGGCTGTGGGGGAAATCCAAAGATGATTGATTTTGAAAATAGTGTATTCAGGTTTTTTATCCTAATTATACTCGTGTTATTTATCATAATTGGCACTTGTGCTTTAGTTTCAATATTTAGTCCATCACCGGATGAATCTTCTCAAATCCTTGTTTCAGATATATCAGAACACAATACTAATCTGAATCTCAGAGATGTCTTTGGTTATACTGATCCTGAAACCGGAGTTTGTTATTTAATTTATGATGGGGTTAATAAAGGCGGGATTACACCTCGATATAATCAGGATGGTTCTCTGATGGTAAAAACATAGAGAATACAAATACATTATTTTTTCCATATCAAATAACCACATGTTAAGATAGTTTATAATTAAGTAACACACAATATAATTTATGTCAGATGACGAATCCTATTTATCATATCTGTTTTTGGCAAGCGGGTTTATAATTTTCGTTATAGGGATGGTAAATTCACTCGGTTATATTCTCACATCTCTGTTTGCTCTGCCGTTTATGGATGAAGAGATTTCAACTGCATTTGCAGACGCGGTTATTACTACAGACATCCCTCACCTTCTCACATCAGGTTCTCCAGTTCTTGATTTTATATTATTCGGGGTTTTACTGTTCTTACCCATTGGAATACTGGTAATGAATTTTGTACGCTCGTTAATCGAAGCAAAGCACACCGGAACGTATAATTTTACCATTCCTAATGGATTATGTGTTGCAGGATTCTACATAAGCGCATTATTCTATCCAGTCATAACTTGGTCTTCTTATCTCAGTTCAGCGGTGCATTTTATCAGCGTTGATGTTATTGAGGAATTTTTCCACAGTGCATATAATTTATTGTTAGTGCCGGCAATCATGTGTTTCATTTCAGTGTTGGTATTCATCGGCATTCTTGTTGCAATGATGGTTATCAAATTTGTTCACAAAAAACGGTATATGGTTACACCATTAACAGAGGAGGATATCTTTTAAATGAGACTCACCAATAAATTCAGCAATGACTACTCTGTGTGCAGTATAATCATTCTCATATTCTATTTCTGTGCAGGGCTTATGTTTGTAATGGCAGGTGCGTCTCCCGGGATGGTTGCAGAACCTGAAATGATACCTGATGTTGTAACTGGAGAACTGATACCAGTATCAAATCTTCCATTCCTTGATAATCTTTCACCATCGTATAAATCAGAGTTATATCAGGTCGCATTAAAAATCTTCAGCGGTCTTACAGTAGTGTGTCTTTCTGTCATTATGATTCTCACATTCGGCAGTCATACTCTCAGATACATCATTGATAAGAAAGAGATTCAGTGTAAAGACATCGAGTATTCGTTTGTTCTCTCTCCTTCCTCTTGTCTGTTTACGTGGTATATTCCGGCACTTGTGCTGAACATCGCGGCTAAATGGATGATAAACAATCAGAACATCTCAGCTGAACAGATGATATCTGATATCGCACAGTTCGATTCGTTATTGACAATACAGACGGTTGTATTTGTGGTTTGTTTTGTATTGTATGTGCTTCCATTCATTATTGAGATAATTTCAGCAATCAGAGATAAGTCAGAATGAAATATCTTCTATCGTGTCCGGAAACAGAAATGCTCTATCTGTGTGTCACTGATACAGAGTGGAGTACTTCTGATATCCCGCTGGAGTTAGTGCCGTATTTGCGGAAATGGCTGTCTGAAGGCGTGATAGTCTGTGTGAGGAAAAAAACACGGCGCAAACGCGCAAAATACCGTTTCAGTCATGAAGCACTGCTTCATTTTGAACGAAGGAAGATTATGACGGACCCATCATATCTTCTCGATTTAACATCATCGGGGAAAACACTTTATGAAATCCAAAGAGATACAGGAATCAATTTTTACAAGTTACGAAACAGGTTTGAAGACCTCATTAAAGATGCTGAAACTAAATAATGTCACTCTTCTTTTTAATGTTGTACTTATCTAATCAATAGAAAATGATGGAGGTATAGATTATGAAAAAAACAGTCGCCGGAATGTTAGTATTACTGTTTCTGCTGTCAGTATTGGTTATTCCAGCGGCAGCGGCAACAAATCTGATTACTGATCCGAATTTTAATAGTCTTGATAATTCTGGTTCTTTCTGGAAACATGTTACTGACGGTTCAGGTAGTGGGAGTGTCAGTATCACACATGATCCTGGGTATTTGTATATCTCAGCATCAAGTTCAAGTTCTACAAATGGATACTATGTTTTTGTTGAAACGAATAGTAAAATAGATTTAACCTATGTTGATGAGATTAAATTTAATGTAGGTTCTGTGCATACGAGTAGTTATCAGAATAATATAATTGTTGTGTTTGTTTCTGATGATGGTCGTGATTGGGATTATATCTCTTCTGAGAGAACAACTGGGGATCATTCATTCTCAGTATCTTCATATTCAGGGCAACATTATATTAGAATCGGTCTGTATGTAACTCCTGCGAATTCAGGTTATTGTACAATTAAGAATGTTCACGCTGATGATGTGAGTTATGCCCCGGTATTTTCTTCAGGTTCGTTATCAGTAAGTAGTGTAAATGTTGGAGATTCAATCACTGCGACAGCATCATTTAATGCGTATCCTGCATCAGGCTCAACATCTATCTATTGGAATTATCCAAAAGATGAAGATGTTAAAAAAGGATTATCTATTTCAAGCACTCATACGTATCAGACAGTTGGCACCTATACTGTTTATGCAGTAGCGAATAATGCTAAGGGCTATTCTGACAGGGCAACTGTTGGAACAGTTACTGTGCTTCCTCAAAAACCTGTCATCTCATCAGTAACTGTTTCACCATCAACAACCATATCTCCAGGTACGATAGTCACCTTTGTCGCAAATTATCAAAATGAGGCAACATCATTCACATGGAACTTTGGAGATGGTTCAACTGAACCCGGCGGGGAGTCTATCTACCACACGTACAGCACGGCTGGAACATACACACCAACAGTGACGGCAACAGGTCCGGGGGGAACGTCTGAGACATTTACCATCTCAACTATCTATTCAGGAACTAACTCTATCTCAGTTGACAGGACTGATTTAACATATACTTCTGGTGATGATGTTACCTTTTCATGGAATCTGCTTAATCCTGATTATTCAAAGGGATATACCTTTAGAATATATGAATCAGATTCAGCAGGTACGCAGTACAGACAGGTAATCACGCCAGTGCCTATTACTGGTGCATCAGTGACATCTCACACATGGAATACTGCTGGCGCATCTGGGTATTATGTCGGAGTAATCTATGAAGGCAGCAGTGTCTTAGTGTCTTCACCAGTGATAATGGTTCAAACTATGGCAACACTCACCGTTACTTTATCAGTTGATGCGGTAACATACACTGATGAAACAACAGTTACTTTGTATCGTAATGGTGAGCAGGCGTATCAGCAAACAACAACATCAGGAATGGTGCAGTTTTCAAACATCATTTCAGGAACGTACACAGTAACAGCTGCGACAGTTGGACACAGTCAGCAGTCTGCAACAGTCAGCGTATTGGAATCGACAACTATCAACATAGATTTCAAAACAGGAACTTCATCAGGAAGTACAGGTCAATCAGGAAGTACAGGTCAATCAGGAAGTACAGGTCAAGGTGCAGGCAACAATTACTCGAGGACATATATCACCTTCCGTATCATAGATCAGAATACTGGGCTTAGAGTATCGGGTGCGCGTGTCACAGGTTCAGCATTTGAAGCAACAAATCCCGTTGAATGGCTCGTTAATCAGTTGGGGGGTGCAACCGGGAATAACATAATTGGAACTGAACTTGCTGGTGTATCTGATGATAATGGTGTTGTATCGTTTATCATGTATCCAAACCTGCGGTATAATCTTGTGTTAGAGCATGACGATTTACCAGAACCATCAACACGCACATTCAGTCCGTCTTCATTAAGCACTGAATATCCCTGGTATATCTCATTCCCTCACGCGGATGAAACCACAAAAAAGAACATCAAAGTTGAGGTAACAGTCTCAAACGAAGGATTAGTAAATGTCACCTATAAGGACTTAACACAGACCACATCAAGCATCTTAGTAAACGTCTATTCCAAAAACGAAACCTCAAACGAGTATGATATTCCATTCGGTTCTGGAAGTGGAGGAGGCTATGATGCAACAATTCAGGTTCAGCTGCAGAACTATCTTGGAAAAGATGTGAAGATTGTTGTAACGAGTAACACCAGCGCATACGGTCAGGTCGTAAAAACCTATTATCACACCTTCTTAGGTCCGTTTGTTGACTTAGGACTCCCTTCAGGAGTCTATATCTGGATATGTCTGCTTGTTGCGGTATTAATCGGAGGGGTTGCACCATTTGTAAACAGTTATGCAGCTTGCTTCTGTATTGTCTTCTTTGAATGGATGTTCTGGTTCTTCGGTTGGTTCTTCATTCCAGGTCAGTTTGTAGTGTTGCCGCTGTTGATTTTCGCAACAGTGTTGAGTATATTGTTCTATATGCAGAGCAGGAAGTGATATCATGAGAATTAGTATGTGGTTAGCAATCTTTCTTACCGTGTTTGGCGGAGTGTCTGCCGCGCTGGTAGGAACCGGAGTGTATCAGGTGTCATACTTAGATGACACTGAAACAACTCCCTATTATAACGAAAACACGATTACAAAATTAGTTGAAGCAGGAACACAGGCTGAGGATAACCCGCCAGGCGGTTATACCGGCGCGGGAATCAGTCTGTTTAGTGTTGCATCCTGCCTGATTGCCGCATTGAGTATTATTCCAATGCTTACGATGATGGGAATCCCCTGGTATATTGCAACAATATTACAAGCACCTATCTGGATTATCTATGCAATGGAATTCTATGCAATCCGGAAACAGGTAGTAATTGGTTGAAATTGTATTTGAGGTAAAAAAACATGAAACCCACCAAAACCCTAATCACCCTTGGCATAACAGCCCTCATACTCGTATCGCTTTGCATAACACCAGCCGCAGCAGCGGACGACACACACCATAAAACACTTGGTGAAATCATCCACGACAAAGTAGAATCAAACCAGATAACCGCAACCGGATATGAAACACCAGCTGCATCAGTAACGCCTGAGAGTGCTGACAAACAGACAATCAATGACAAATTTATATTACAAACTGAATCAGGGGGCACATACTATCAATGGCAGTACAAATTCCTGAATGGTGTTGAGTGGAAAAATATTGCGGGCGCAACAAGCAGTCAATACATCTTCACACCAACGCAGATAGGACTTTCCAAAGGTCAGTATCAATTCCGCGTGCAGATTACTGCATCTGGATTAAACTTTGAATCAGTAACCAATGCGATTACAATTTACTCAATCCAGCCGCGTCCTATGGCAACTATGACAATGGCACCAATTCCGACAGATTCAATCACCGGACTTACTGATGCTTTCGATGTCGAACCCGGGCAGTATCCTGACTTTAAGCAGGCAGTCAAAGCAGTTGTAAACCCGATTGAAGGAGATTTACCGGATGGATTCTTATTTGTGATTGTCTTCGGCGTCATCTTCCTGATGCTTTGGTTAATCACGAAGAATACCGCAGTGCCTTCAATTATCGGATTGATATTCGGAGGAACGATTCTGGCATTATTCCCAGCGTCATATTACGGTCCGGCGATTGCCATATTAGCGATTAGTATTGCAGGAGGTATTTACCGTGTCTTCCAGCCGCCGAAGTAACCAGAAAAATCCGAAGGAGAAGAAAATGTCTGATAAGATGATGTTAAAGTATGAACTGTTCGATGAATCAGGAAACCGGATTGTACACAGCGGGATGACTCCCGCAAAATCCGGTTATGACCGGTTAGGTGAGTTGTTGAATCTGTATATTGGAGGTATCAAATGATTCCATTCATTCTGTGGATTGCATTAATTGTGATTGCTGTTCTGCTGTTAGCGTATGCAATTCTGGTTGAGTCACCTGTTCCCTACAGTGAGATTGTCGCATTAGTTATTTCAACAATTATCACATGGACTGTGACTATTCTGTATGCTTCAGGAAATGTAGTTACCGAGCAGGTATCTGTAGTTAAGCAGACTGTTGTTGATAATGTAACAACCTTTGAATATGACTTACTGCAATATCCGGTAATTGACGGCACGGTTACGGCTTTGCTGATTACCTTTGCTATCGGATTATCCTTGTATTGTATGTATATCCTGATTCCTACAGTTGTTGAACTGGTTAATGGAGGTAATGCGTAATGATTAAAAAAGTTGCAGGTATTATTATGGCAATGGCAATTATCTTAATTGCCTTAGTCTTCTGCGGTTCTGCCCTCCTCTCAGTTGATACGTCAGGTGTTGAAGGGACTGCACACGAACAGACGATGAACACGATTATCACAATCGGAGATGCATCATTTAATCTGCTGATTGTGGTGCCGGTTATTCTCCTTGTCGGCGCATTTATTATTGTGCTTAGTCTGATTAAGACAAAAGGAAGTTCAGGCAGAAGAAGAAGGAAAAAGAGATTCTAATCTTTTTTGTCACTCTTCTTTTTATTGTCGTTCAACTAATTTTGCGTGAGTGTGTGCAGTATTGAGAATCTCAATTATTCTCTCACTAAATCCGTTCCTTATCAGATTTGAACTGTCAGCTGAATCAGCACCGGAGTTCACACATGACATAATGTCTTTTAGGGTTCCAACTTTTCCAACGTGACAATTTAACTCATGTTTGTGTGCAAAATTTATCCATTCATCCAAATACCGATATTTCCAGATATTATCTCCTCCAATAAAAATCCCAGAAATACAATCTGTAAATTCCTTTATGTCGTCAGGTTTCATTCCGTTTTGAACAGCCAAATAACAAGGAAACATATCAGTTATGAACAGATATTTTTTAGAGAGTTTAATTGACTCCTTCCCGTTTCTTACTACATCAGGAAGCACAATAAAATCAGGCTTTAATTTTTCGGTATAGATTCTATTTAGAACTTTAATGAATCTGTAATGGTTGAATGATTCACCATGTGTAAAATCAGTCCACGCACCATTATCTATTGCATAAAATGAATAGGGTTTTCTAAAATCAGCTGCACTAATCATACACCCTATTCCATTTTGAACTAAAAAGGAGATTCGTTTATGCGAACCACCACAATGAGAGGCGTAGTACTTCATTTAATTGTTGGTTGAGATCAATCCACCTCAACTCTCCATTTTCCCTGCATCTTCTTCTTACAAATAACCGCATTAATAACAATCCGCGTCTTATCAGGTTCTGCAAGATCGTATGCGGCTTTCCACAGAGTATCATTTAACCCGTCAAGGGTATCTGCAACCGTCTTTCCGATTTTCCGACCATCAACATATTCACGCTGTCTGTTCATTCTGCAAAGTAATCTGTCTCTTGAAATCATGTTTAATCATCTCCATTAAGTTTTAAGAAATTGTGTGAGTAATACGTCTTCGGTTCTTCACCGTAAATCCTAAAAATCTCTTGCATGAATTCAGTTCTTGAGTTGAAACCTTCAAACCACCATTCATTATCAATTAGTTGTTCAAATGCTTCTGCGTCATACGTACATACAGAGATAAGAACAAATTTACCTGCACCTTCAATAAAAAACACATCCCCTATCTCACCTTTCATTCCATCCCTTACAGTATGAATTCTTCTCCCCAGTATTACTGGGTAAGATTCTCCGACATAAGAAGCTGCATTCAGATGACGTTTCAGATTCTCTTCAGTAAATTTAATTCGCTTCATTTATATCCTCTTTCTCCTTTTAATAGCCTCACACGCAGTACTGTTCGGACCTCTGAAATGCTTTGCTACATCGCAGAAAATATGTCTGCTGCCTTCATCAGAAACACATCTCTGATATATTTTGCAGGAAAAACACGTAGTCATGTAGCTCTGTCTCCATCGACATGAATCAGTCTCTCTTCTCCAATAGAAACAATCTCATTGTCCTCATTCATCTCTCCATATCTGATTCTGATGTTGAATCCTTCATCATCTAATTTAGCAATCCGGTTAATTCTGCTTACTAAATTCAGATTAGAAATCATCTGAGTGTTTGAAAATCCCTTTCCGCTTCCGCCTGCTCTGTGTGCATCAACAGTCATAAACCAGGAATTCTTATTCCTTCTGGAACAGTTAATAGAATAGACAATTTTATTTACTGCCTTAGTTTCATTAATATCACTGTCTACAAAAAGTGATACGGCTGATTCAATGTCTTTGTATGTCAGCAACATAATAGATATAGTGTTTGCTATAACCATAAAGTATCTTACCAAATTTGAAATTGTCACTCTTCTTTTTATACTTGTAGTGTACTTTTTTGTTATGAAGGAGTATATCCGATGAAACTCGTAAAATTAAATCGTGAAGGAGGAGTTCTTAATGGAGTCCTCGATGACGTGAAAGTAATCATGATCATAGCTATTATCGTGGGCATGACCCCTGCTATTGTCGTCACTGTTCTTGGAGCATTCAATGTCACCCTTCCGGAAGCATGGCAGGGAGGACTTCAGGCACCGGGACTCTGGGTTACTTCATCCCTCTTAATCGGAGCAGTTGTAACCATCGGTCTTGTATCTCGTATCTTCCCCGCACTTAACAAGCTCGGCGGAAGAAAGAAGAACAACAGATAATCAGGCGAAACAATGTCGGCAGAATAGAGACTCTCTCTATTCTTTTTAATCACTACACACCTATTTTACTCACTTACAAATCTGAGAACATGTCTGAGGATAAAAATGTCAGATATCAGAAGAAAAAATCTTGAAGAGATTGAAGATGAATCTGAAGAGTATTCTGAGGAAGAATATTCAGAAGATGAACAGACAGATGAATCTGATGAAGAAGATTCAGCTGAACTTGATTATGGAGACAACATCACACCATCTGGGATTGATGTTGATGACGGACCTGAAATAGGTTCTGAAGAAGTTGCCTTATCCCGGGATTATATCTCGTCAGCGTCTGCAAAGGCGTTTAAGATGGCAATTAATCAGGCACCGTTAAGTATAGGCTGTAAACGTGCATTTTTGAATGTGATTGATGCGAATTTCAACAAGGATGTGTTTCTGGCGTACATCACAAACCCGAATGTCGCAAAATTGAACTTGAAACTCGCATTAAGTCACGTATCATTAAGCTGTTTGCCGCATGATGTTGAACAACCTGAGTTCCTGCAGCTTAAAACAAATATCCTTGAATCGTTCCCGTTTATCATCTCTCGCGGTATCGGAGGGCGTGAACGGTATTATCAGGGCTTGCATCGCTCTGAGTCACGGGCAGGAGAATCTATAGATCAATTCGTTCCCGAATCGAAGAACAAATCTGAGACTAAAAAAGGCTGGATGTCTTTATTGAGGAGATAAATTATGGACCAAATTTCTATTAGTCCTGTAGTATTATGGATTGTAATTGGTATTGCTGTTTGTGCAGTAATTGCCGTATTAATTATTTATTCACGTTCAAAGCAGTATAAGAAAGACATTGAAGATTGGTGTCCTGAAGCACCCATTTTCACTGAAGCACGTCAGCGCGGAATTCCGGTTCTTGCTCTGCATGATTCAGGTTCTGCATATACGCGGTTCTTACTCGGTGAAACAAATACCCGGGCTTCGTGGACTTTCAAAGCAGGAGAATTTGAGGTTAAATTCAGACCTGACTTTTCTTCACACTGCGAACCTGACAGGTATTACGGAAATCTCGAAGTATATCACGCGGCAACGCATCATCCGGTTTTCTGGGGCGTTAAATCGATTATTGCATTGAACAATATCATTGACCTGCTGAACAGAAAAGAAACGGTTTGTGTGGGCTATGATGATGATGGAAATGAAATGTATGAAATTGTTGAACCGTTTGCACGTCTGAGATTCCTGAGAACTAATGATTTAGTATCCCTCATGAAATGCAATGCGCAGGACTTAGAGGGTAACTGTCAGATGTTTTTGAAGGAATACGCAAAGCGTGACGTAGGTCAGCCTATGCCTGATTCTGTTGATGACTTTGTTTCTCTTGTGCAGGAGGCGGTAAAAGAGTTTGAAACAATGCCGCTTGAAGGAGACCCTGATGCACCGGATAATTACTACATGGATACATTTGAGACTGTTAAGTGTGAACATCCGGTTGTAGAAAAAATCAGAAAGATTCCAAAACTCCTTGTGAAGAAAATCGAAGGAGATACTGAGGAAGTTGATGAAACATCTGATAAACCGATTTACAAAGTAGGTATCAGGCACCATTGGAAACTGTCGGGATTCAGTTACAAATACGGTTTATCCAATACTCCTATTGCGACATTTGCACAGGATGTTAAATCAATGGAAGAGATGTCACGTGAACAGGGTAAATCCGAAAAGGATGAACACGAAAATAAGATATGGTCTAAGGTGATTATGTGCATTATTGTAATGGGTGTTATCATCTTTGGTATCATTGCTCTGGTTAAGCTGCTGTGAGGTTCTATGCTGCAAAATGCACCATCTTTAGGGATGCCTTCGGAATCCCTCAGCAACTACATTATTTCAATTCATCAATCATACATAGAATCCTCTGCGGTTCTGTCTATTTACATGCTTTCAACAGGGAAGTCAGGGCGCGGAATCACCTTCAAAAATGCTTTCCAACTATTTTATCGGGATTTTTACCGTCTCTTTGCGGTCACTGAAGAGATGAAGATACTGCCGCGTGACAGTGCTGAACGAAGGAAGATTCAGGACTGGTTTAAGCGCGGTAAAGGGATATTAGATTTAGCAAAGACGGATAAACAGAAGGCTCTTGACTTCGCTGAAGAAGGGCTGGAGTTATCAAAACAGTGGATATCAATTCTGTATTCAAAGCAGATTATTCAGACTATGAGGAATTAATATGAAAATAAAAATCTATGAAGACACGGGGGATTTCGAGTGTAAAACGTGTACTGCGTTTGGCTGTGAGTATAAATTTATGAATCCTCCTTTTACGTGCAGTAACTGCGGGAATGAGATTTCAAGGCGGCAGTACATAGATACAAAGCGGGAATACTCGTTTGCTCTTTGTCCTGAGTGTCAGTATGAGATTGAGAAGAAACTGAAAACAGAAAACAGTATCCTCACGCGGGCGCGTGAATACGTTTCCTGCGTATGTGCGGGATTAGTTGGGGGGGTTAAACATGGCAGAAAGTAATGAGATTAAATCTATTGATATAGGCGTCTCTATTGGAGGTGCTAAGAGTAATTATCTGGCGAATCATTATTCAATGGTTCAGCGTGAAACAGATATGATTGCATCTCAGGCGGAAGTGCTGAATGTAAAGCGGTATCGGGGTTTAGTCGAACACCATATCGCACAAATCGCAAACGAACACAAACAGAATGAGCTGCGGAAAATTCTGGATGAGAAGTTTGAAGAAGAGTGTAAGCAGATGGCTGATAAACAGAGGGTTTCACCGGATGAGTTGAGTTCTGAGGATATCGATTCTGCTATGCTTTCCGCGTGTGCGTGCGTGATTGGTCTCATTACTGTTTACATGGATCAGTTTACCTCTATTGAAGAGAAGTATGAGGTTATGCTGTTATGACGTGTTACATTACAGAACGTGACTTAATGCGGCTGAAGCTGAAAGCACATCCTCCATCGGGTGAGGCTATCAAACCCTTAACCTCTGTTGATCCTGATGATGAAAGCAATAAAGAGAGGTTGAGCATTACGGATTATTGGACTGATGTTACTACATCAAAGATTAAATCTGATATCTCTTTCTTCCTGAATGGGGATAAGGGCGCGGGAAAGAGTTACTGTAATATGACGCTGGGTTATGGTTCAGCGCGTCACCTTGCAGAGAAGAACGGCGGTCATTGGACTGATTATTTCAACATTGATTTTATTGCCATTATGCTTCCTGAAGAGGTGAGTGATTTAATCCGGCTGAATGCACCTTTGGCGGTTAAAGACTATGATGATGTGAGCCCAGGGTATAACAGCAGAGCATTCAACAGTAAGGAGAATAAAGAGCAGAATGATATTGTGATTACGAACAGAACGGATAACAACATTCAGTTATGGTCAGCACCTGACCAGGGAATGACTGATAAGGTTCTGCGTGAGACATGCAATTATTACGGGGAAGCAGAACGCAATGAACGCGCGGTTATGAATGGGTTTAACATCCTGCGTATCTTCCGCGCTGAAAAGAATAAGAGAACGGGTGAGAGGTATTACAAACAGATGTGGTATGAGAATAAGAAACTCGTTAAGACTCTTCTGAAGTCTGATTATCCTGAACTGAAAGCACTGTTTGAGGAGTATGACAAGAAGCGCGCGCACGCGGCTAATGAGATGAAGAAGCTGAAAGAGGAGAGGAAGAAGGAGTTGGAGAAGAAACGCGCTGAAGGGGGAGAATCCAGAATCGGCAGGAAACCTCGCACCGGTTCAAATCCTGAGACTATCAGAAATGCGCATGAACGCGGAAAAATCATGAATGAGTTTTACCTCAAGGGATGTAGTAAGAAAGAAGCAATGAAGGAAGCGGGTATAACTAAAGGACAGTATTACAACTGGTTAGCATACGGGTTTATAGAGGAGGATGGAACACCAATAACATAATATTTTTTATAACTTAGTAACATGTTTTTTAAAATAAAGTATCACCACCATCAAAAATGTTCTTAGCCGCCCTACATTAATATCATTGGTTCAGCCTTCGGCAGGGCTATCTATTCCGGCAATCTAAGCACATCGGGTGGGTTGGAAACCGTAAGGGGGAAGCTCTGAAAAGGCGGCGTGTAAGATAGTATAAGGTTATACGCAGCTAACAAGATATTGCAGTCATTCATAATATTACATACACCAATCTGGAAATCAGTTATCACCTAATGAAAACTCCAGGATTCCCATGATTATGAATACTGTGCTGTTGTCGGTTTCCTTTCCACGTTCCAAAGCTTTGAGGATTCCGATGTTACTCCATAAAGGCATTGACCTTTGTTCATACGGTGTCATTTGGTTACTAACTCCATTAGTGTAGAGGTCAATCATTCGGGATTTTGAGTCCTGAGACATCGGTTCGATTCCGATATGGAGTATCTGAGACTGAATTTCAGAGAGGTAGATTCGGGTTTATTACGGTTGAAATTCAGTTCTCAGTTTTGATGCGGTATAGATTTAGGGGTAAAATCCAGGTCGTGCACAATCAAGGTTCTCAGGGGATACCTGTCAGCAGTTCGAGTCTGCTTGCCGCAATGCAGGGTAGAGTAGTGGTTTATCTCATCAGGCTCGTAACCTGAAGAGCGTCAGTTCGATTCTGGCTCCTGCAATATGTCTTTTAGAAAAATGGATTACTGGTTTTGGAGATATAGAAGAGGCAGACGGATGCTTCTGTGTGCCTGATTCTGTCACTCTTCTTTATAATGTTGTAGTGTACTTATTTTCAGTAAGGTGAATAAACCATGTCTGTATCCTACTTACCTAAAACCAAGTCTGAATTACAGGAAACCGCTAAGCGTCTTCAAAAGAAATTAACTGCATTAAATGCAGAGAAGAGGTGAAAGGATGCAACCGCAAATAAAGCGGCTAAAGAGTACAGAAGATTGGTAGATATTGAACCAAGAACAAAAGAGGTTAAAGCAAAATTAGACAAAGCAATTATTAACCTTGAGAAAAAACGATATGCCGTATTTATGGTTACCAATGAAATTTACCGCATAAATGTTGAGCTGTCAGACATTAAGAAAAAATTAAAATCACAGTATTAATGGGGAGTTACAATATCATTAGATTCCTGCTGCTTGTGGGATTTATCGGTCTGATATCATTAATCTCAGTTCTTATCAGGTCTGCATTAGTGGATACCAGCAATCTATTGATTGAACAGGGCATGTTATCAGTGGATACAGTAAATACCATGACTACTATCCTAACCGTTACTCAATGGGCGCCGGTTATCTGCATTATTGCCTTAGCAATCTGGGCAATATCCAGTGCGATTAACAAAACAAATTCTGAGGAGGATGACTAATGGCATTTACGGGTGCTGACTCGATGCGTCAGGCAATCATTATCTTTTTCGTCTGCTGTTTCTCGGCTGCAGGGCTGGCTTTAGTGGGCGGTCTGATTCTGGATACGTGGTTTAATGCAATGTTTGATGCCGGATGGTTTGAACTGCCTCCGGAATGGGATACTAATAATGTTGTAAGTTTCCTGATGCGGCTGTTCTATTTCGGCTGTATTGCTATCTGCATTTATGGGATTGTGGTTCTTATCGTTACCATCTATCATAAGTATGTCCTTGATGAGGATGAAGATGATGATGACGAAGATGAGATTGGTTCAAGTACGTACATAGGCGGGAATATCTGATTGATTAGTCAAATCTTAAATTCGGGATTGTCTCAATCCCTTGTTTTTACTCTTCTTGCATTCGCGGCTATTATTCTGTTCTTTATTCTAAAGGTTGGTGCTGATTCAGATGTTGTTTCGCGCACGTATGAAGATATAGATATGTATATCCCGGGTTTTCTGGGAACGGCTGCATTACCACATTTCTGGATGGCTTGTTATATGATTTTTCACGGGTTTGCAGTGCTCTATATTCTCAATATGGCGTCTATTGCGTTTCTGTGGTTTATCAGTAAGAAGGGCGTTCTCGGCGGTGCTGATGCAATTTCTCTGATGCTCGCGGCTGTTCTTATCCCTTGTCTGTTTCCGCTGTTCATCTGCTGTGTGTGTACGGCTGGAGTTACTAAATGGATGCAGAAGAGACATCCTGAGATAACTGCTTCGTGGTCTGAAAGAAAGGTCCCTCTGCTTCTTCCTATGAAGTGGGGGTATCTGTTTTCGCTGCCGCTGTCCGTTTTGTTTATGATCGCGGTTATTTTCTGATTGTCACTCTTCTTTTTATTGTTGTACTTAACCATAGGTTAGTATGACTCAGCCTGTTATCACACCTAAAAATATTGTTACATCTGGAAATAATGCCGGAGTTGACCAAAATAACGGCACCTTTAAAGTATTGCAGAATCAGCGATTGCCATCAAATACTGCAAATCAATTATTCCAGGCAAATCCGGTAAATCCAACTGTTGCAGAATGGATTAGGGTTGCAGGTTCAACGATATTTCAACCCATTCTGAAATATATTGATTACTCTGATAAAGCAATTTCAGACACACAGAAAGCAGTTCAAACAGATACAACACCAAGAAACGCAATCCAGAGATTATATTTAGATACGTACAATAATTTACTCACTCCAGCAGCCGAAAAATATAGCAAAGATATTGCATCAGGTCAACCGTTAGATAAAATCAGAGGAGCAATAGAGTATTCCCTTGCATCAGTTCCCGCAACTATCCCAGCCGTTCTTATGGGAATTGCAAATATCGGAAATGTTAAAGATGGAGAGGGAACGGAAAATCTTGTTACAAACACATTACCAAACATCGGAACTGCATTCAAAGAAAATCCTGAAGGATTTATTGCTTCAGCTGCGATTGCCGCCGCTACCAGCAAAGCCCTTCCAAAATTACCAACCGCATTAAAAACAACCATAAAAACAACCCATAAAACACCAAGCATACCAAACACTCCGAAACCAAAACAAACGATTACTACAACCATCCAGAAAGACGCAATACAGCCGGCAAATCTCAATGTGAGAAGCCCGCGGGACTTTATCAAAAACCCGACATCAATTAAACAAACGCCGGTAAAGACACCGGCAGACATCATAAAAGAACAAACTCAGATGAAAAACGCGCACCCTAATCTGAATGTTGTTTTCCCGAATGAAGCAATCAAAGGAATCAAAGACAAACCTATCTCAAAAGTCCCCAGCCTTCCTGCTGAAATTAAAAAGACCGGCACGGGAAATCTCAGAATCAGGACTCCTGAAGATTTTATTAAGAATCCTAATCCGATTAAGAAATCCCTGGATAAAACACCTCAAAGCATTTCAGCTGAAAAACAGAGAATCAGAAAAAGCAATCCGAAACTAAGAATAAGATTCCCTGATGAAATCAGCGGCACAAAGTCAGCCGGACAGCCTTCAGGAACGTCTAAGAAAAATGTTGGAATCTCAGGAGCAGGAGGTATGGGATATGCTTCAAGGATGTCTAATAAAAACATAGGAATGATGGCATTAGGTGCCGGTTCACTTGTCGCAGCTCTTCCAAATCAGGATGAGATTAACACATTTGTTAGCAATCTGATTACCAACACCATAAAAGCAGATTCAACAGAATCTTATCCTACAAACTTAGATAAAACCAGTTGGGATAAGGAAGGAAACAGGATTGTGAGCCCTACAAACAGCGGCATAGAAGGAAATAGAGACGCTTCAGGAGAGATAATATACAATTCATTCTCCAATCCTGAAATCAACCCTGCAAGAGGCAATTATTCAGAGATGGAATCAACCGGAAACAGATATGAGTATTCACGAAAAACAGGAAACTCTAATGAGATGGATTCACCCACAGGAACATCATTAATCACAAGTGAGGTTAATCCGAATAAAACGATGAATGCTTTTCCCGCTGAAATCTCCATCAGCAACAAAACAGTGAACCAAAACAAGAACAAAGAAAAAACAAAGAATGAGGAGAAGACCAGAAACAGAGAAGCGAATAGAAATGTATTCGCACCTGAATACAGGTATGAGTATGAAAATGAGTTCGTGAGAATACCATCATTAAAGCGCAGAAAATTACCTGATGACGGTTCTGAATCTCCAAGAAGGAAGAAGAAGAAGACGAAGGGAAGAAAGAATGTGCAGATTGTAAATTATCTGCCCTGGTTATCTGAAGATGATGTTGAAGCAGATAATTTCTCATGGTTGAAACGCGATCTTAAACCAATGAGAACTCCAGCCGGAATCAGAAAAGCAGGAACTCCAGCCGTGAAGAAAGCAGTTGCCGCGTACAATGCAGCAGTAAAAGCGTACAACACCGCGAGAAAGAAACTGCTGAAGTTAGCAAGAGCAGGAGACAAACCGGAAAACAAACGTGCATACGCTGAGCTGAAGCGGTTATACAAATCAGCCAAATCACTGAAGACAGCCGCACAGAAACAAATCAAAGCCTACAAAATGTAAGTCCGGCAAATCTTCTTTTTTTCTTTTCCCCCGCTTTTCTTTTTTTCTTCTGTCACTCTTCTTTTTATGGTTGAACTTAACTACCAGTTAATAACGAGGAAAACTATGGCAACTCGTGCAGAACTTGAAAAGTCTATCAGGCGTGATGCGATTGCTTATGATAGAGCAGTTGCCGCGTACAATGCACTTATCCGTAAAGAACGGCAAGCGGGAAACATTAAGCAGTCAGGTAAGAAGATAACACTGACGAAGACCGCCGCCGGTAAAAGTGCAGGCAAACGGATTGTAGATGCTTACAATACTGTTGCACGCAAAGGAGCGAAGTTAAAGAAAGAAATTGCCGCGTACTCAAAGTACAGCACTGCAAGCGGCAAAAAGAAGGCGCGGAGGTAAAAAATGACGTACAAAGAATCCTTAACAAAACTCTATACACAATTCATTACTGAATACCAGAAGGCAGACGCACTTTCCAAAACCGGAAAAAGAAAGCAAGTCAGAGACTATAACTTTGATATCAAAGGTATCTGGATGGCGGCAGCCTCAGCAGTTTACAAAGAGATTGAGAAAAATGAGAAACACGCAAAAGGAGGTAAAAATGACCTACAGTAAAAAGACCGGAAAGGCAAAACGCGGAAGAAAAACAGCCAGAGCCACGAATGCACGCGGGATTGAAACCCTGAAAGCACGCCGCGAAAAAGCCTACTACAAAGTATGGGAAATTCACCGTAAACTTAGAGCAATCGAAAAGCAGGAAGACGAAGCCAGAGCTGAATTTATGAAACTCGACAAGGCACTGAAAGCACGTAACCGGAGATAAAAAATGACAATCACATTACCAGACATCAAGATGCTTATCAAAGAAGGAGCGGCGAAAGAAATCGACACGAAAAGCCAACTCCCCAAAGGCGCAAAAAGAATTGTAACGACACGCGGAACTTACGGAATGACCGGCGCATTATGGGTTAGCAAATCCGGAAAACTTTACGCCCTAACTGGTTCTGGAAAGATAATGGAATTTGGAGGGTATTGAGGTGTAATCATGGCAACTGCAAAAAAGACAACTAAAAAGACCACAAAGAAGACCGCACAGAAAACAAAGAAACTCACATTCAGTCCAAACAAGAAACTGAATTATGTCCTCAAAGACATCTATGAGTATCTTGAAGAATACGGCATTGAGGAAATTGAGAACAACAAAAAATTATTCCCGCGTGCTGTTGATTATGAAATTGCACAGGGCGGCGGAATGAGAATTTACTTTGATGACATCAGAAAACTGTACAAACGTGCAGGATACACTGGTGTTGATAAGTGGTCCAATGATAAGTTATGGGAAACCTACAAAAGACAGGTTGGATATGTTGCTGACAGATTTTTCTGATTGCTGGAGATGAAAAATTGTAGTATCCCGAAATTAGTTCAGTATTTATCTGATTCTGAATCGCATCCATCACACGCAGCCCAGAACCAGCTGTTCACGTAGTTCAGGATTCTTT
>JAGHTZ010000054.1 GCA_018065065.1 Candidatus Equadaptatus faecalis
CATTCCCGCAGGTCTTGTCCGTATGTCCTGTGGTCTTGAAGCAAAAGAAGACCTGATTGCAGACATTAAACAGGCGCTGGAAAAGTGCTAAAATAATAGCACTCACCTGTAAAATAATCACTTAAAAAAGCTTTTACTTTCAGCTTACGCTGACACTTAAGAAGAGGTGCATACCTTGGAAGAAATTGCGGCTTGGTCAAAAGCAATGGAACTTGTGGATACTATCTATGATCTGATTGACAAACTCCCCACAAAGGAAAATTGGGCGCTTGCCGATCAGATGCGGCGTGCTGTCATTTCAATACCGTCAAATATATCCGAGGGACAGGCGCGTAATTCCACAAAAGATTTTTTGAGATTTCTGTACATTGCCAGGGGGTCCAAAGCAGAATTAAAAACACAGGTTATAATTTGTGAACATCGCAAGTACATTTCTGAAACTGAATGCAAACATATTCTGCGGTGCATAGATGCATTCGGCATTGTATTAAATCGTACGATTAACAGAGTTATTGAGCAAGATAAAATGGTACAAGAAATGAAATAATATAATTTTTGTTACCAATATTGTTTTTAAGTGTCGCGCAGCGAAAGTCAGTTTTTTTCAAGTAACGCCTTTCAAGTGATTATTTGATACCGAAGGGAGCAAATAATTATGCCAATTAAAATTCCAAATCTTCTGCCGGCGGCAAAAACGCTGCGGGACGAAAACATCTTCGTTATGCGGGAGACAAGAGCAGTTTCGCAGGACATACGTCCTCTGAAAATTCTGCTGCTTAATCTCATGCCGAAAAAAGTTGAGACCGAAACGCAGCTTTCCCGTCTGCTGAGCAACACACCGCTGCAGATTGAGCTGGAGCTTATACGCACGGCAACGCATCAGGCGGCGAACACGTCGGAAGAACACATGCTCGCATTTTACAAGGAGTTTGCAGACATCAAGGAAAAACGCTACGACGGACTGATTATTACCGGCGCTCCCGTTGAGCAGATGGAATTTGAAGAGGTTGATTACTGGCAGGAGCTCGTTGAAATTATGGAATGGAGCAAAACTCACGTTCACAGCACGTTCCATATCTGCTGGGGCGCACAGGCAGGGCTCTACTACCATTTCGGAATACAGAAACGCCCTCTGCCGGAAAAAATGTTCGGCGTTTTCCCGCATAAGGTGGAATACAAACGCTCAATACTTTTCCGCGGTTTTGACGACGTTTTTATGGTGCCGCATTCAAGACACACAACTGTTGCAAGGGAAGACGTTGAAAAGGTGCCGGAGCTTCGCATACTCTGTTCGTCTGAAAAGGCAGGGCTTTACGCCTGTATGACAAAGAACGGGCGTCAGATTTTTATTATGGGACATTCAGAATATGACCCGCGTACGCTCGAAGCGGAATATATCCGTGACAAAAGGGCAGGTCTGCCGATTCACGTTCCCGAAAATTATTACCCGAACGACGATGACACACAGGAGCCGCTTGTAACGTGGCGCAGCGCGGCGCATCTGCTTTACGCAAACTGGGTCAACTACATAGTGTATCAGGGCACTCCGTTTGAGCTTGCCGACATAGGCAGCACGGAATGCGGTACCGAAGAGGAAGAATAAAAACTATCCATGCTTTATAAAAAGGTTCTTCACAAAATTGTGAAGAACCTTTTTTCTTAAGCACAGATTAATATACAAATACAGCAAACTGCTTAAAATGTAGTAAGCTTTGCAAAGTTATGGTTAATTACCGCGTTCAGCAGCTCGTCGCCGTTAACATTGTATGTTTGACCGGCAGGCGCTCTTTTAGTCCGTTTGTCGCCGTTGGGTATGCCTGCATAGTCCATGACAACAATGCCCGCAGGACCATCAAGATTTGTTGTTATGTAGTTCGCGGCTCGTATGTTCTGAAATTGGGCGCTTTTCGGATAATTTGTTACAAAATCGTGCGGGACGCTGAGATATCCGGAAATGTAGTTAAAGCACCACACGCTTTCTTCGGGTTTCTCTTTTACCTGCCTTGCGAAATCGTCAAACATTTTGAATATTTTGTCCGTCTTGTCCTGTATATCGGCTCCCGTTGTTTTTATTTCCCATTTGTTCTGCGTCCACGAAACGTTTTTAGCTGCTTTTGGCGTCCGCGGCAATCCAACGCTTCCGTCATATTTCATACCTGACACACCGGAACCCCAGCGGCAGCATATTGAGGAGTCCAGCGTAACGCCTTTTGTGTCGTTCACGTCACAGTTCATAAACAAAAATTTGCCTCTCACGTCTTTGAGTCTCAAATCAGGTTTGAAAAGTACCGCGTTTTTGTCGTTGTTGTATTTCAGGACAGCGTTCTGCATATCTTCATATTTTGACTTGCTCGGCGTACCGTCCCACGCAAATTCTATAATGGCAAATTCTTTCGGATTGCTTCTCAACTTATTTTTGATTGTATTCACCGCTGTTGAGAAAGCAATTCCCGCACTGAACGCATGACCGAGGTAAAGCTCAGAGTGTCCCCAGTAGCCGAGTCTCATATCAAAGCAGCGGACTCCTTTGTCAAATTGTTCGTCAAAGTTCAAACCCTGTGTTCTTCCGTACATTTCAATTATGTTTGTAAGTCCGAAGGTGGCGGAATCATGAGTGCCTGGAATGCTGAGCTGGGTAATCAGCTGATTGTCGGGAAGGTCAGCCATCCAGGTTTTTGAAGCGACATACTTTGAATACGCCGCAGGCAGCGCAATTTTGAACATATTTTTGTACCGCAACGGGTAAGGAACGGATATACAACGCAAAGGCGTCTTTTCAAAAACCGCGTTTCCGAATTTCGGCGGCGCGACAAAACCAAAGTCCACAATTTGCAGCTTCGGACAGTTTGCAAAAGTTCTGTCGCCCATTGTATATACTGAGGTTTGGTGGCTGCGCATAAAACCGTGCATTGAAGGACGTACTTTTCCGGTTTCGTCTTTAATCTCGCGGTAGATATCCAGATAGTTGCCGCAGCCTATACTGACAAATTCAAGATTGGGACAATTTCCAAATGCGTTCGCACCTATGTTAGGTGTACCGAAAATTACTACTCTGCTAAGTTTCGGCATATCAGCGAAAGCATTTGCCCCTATTTCTTTTACATCTTCAGGAATAATCAGTTTTTCAACGCTTTCCCTGAGCTGAGGATTGTTTCTCATGAAATCTGCCGGAACAAAAGACAGCGGCACATCCTGACTGCCCCCTATTCCAAAATTCAGCACCTGAAGTTTGCTGCTGTCCGCCGGAATTTCCTGTCCGGCTGCGTCATTGGCGTCATTTTCCTGTCCAAGCAGCAGAGGCGCAGCATTATACTGTAAATTTGTTTCTAAACAATTTTCAGCGCTTTGCGTTTTCTGCTGTGAAACGTCGTCACTATCCTGTTCTTCAGGCTTTTCAAGCTGAGCGACCTCCAAAAGTTCCATTCCGAACTGCTCCTCAAGCTGCTCTTTATGCTCGTTCCAGTCAAGCTGAGTGCCCTCGGCAAGCTTAAAACAGAGTTCATTGCTGTCAGGCTGATATTTTCCGAAATAGCCTGCCTCCGCCAACAGTTCATCTGACACTTCCTGAGTTGTACCGGACGAACTCCCGTCACAGCCGCCCGATAAAATTACCGCAGAAAACAGAGCGGTAATTAAAAGAACGGCAAATATTCTGGATTTTACAGTGTTGTAATACATAAAAAATTTTCTCCCCCACTAATCGTTGATTGTATTGCCTTTGTAAATTATTTTATCAGCAAAGCGGAAACAAGCGTAAAATATTCCGGCACAATATTGTCTTTCCCCACCCAAAGAATTTTTGTTCCGAGAAGTTCTTCCGTTACTGCCTGAACGTTTCCGCCTATCGATTCTAATGAGTAGCGCATAAGCTTCGGATTTCTGCACGGTTTTCCTTCAAGCTTCGCACATGCCGCACAGAGTTGGCAGTCTCCGGCAAAAAGACTTCTGCTGCCCGGAATTTCTTTTTCCATCAGCCAAAGCTGCTGCATAAGTCTGCCTTTCTCCGCAGCAATCATGGATTTAACGAAATAAAAAACGTCTCCCTCGTACTTCATTCCGTGCATTGACGGATCAAGCGTCATCTTAACTCCGAAAAACTTTATATAATTAAACTGTTTCCAATATTCGTTCTGTTCAAAATTAAAATTAGGACACGACCATTTTTTGTCGTAATTCGGGCACTGCCTGCAGCACTCAAGGAAACGCGGCACATCAACGTAATGTGATATAAACAGGCTCATATCGCATTCAGCGTACATTGTTTCGGTCGTGTAGGAAAATATTGCCATAATCAGTCTTTCATCAAAAGTGCAAAGAATATAACGTAGTATGGCGGCAGAACGCCGTCTTTAGTCCAAAGGATTTCAATACCGAACAAGTCCTTTGACATGGCTTCAACGTCGCCGCCGACTCCTTCTATCATAAAGCGCATTTTGTCCGGATGTCTGCATGGTTTTCCGTCCAGTCTTGCGCAGCGTTTGCAGTATGAACAGATAAGAGAGGAAAGTATTCTGCTGCCTCTGTATTTGTTTTCAAGATGCCTTATAAAGAGCGTCATCTTGATTTTCTCTCTCGTGAACATTTCGTTCAGGAAATCTTCAACACCGACGTCGGTGTATTTCTTATCTCTCAAACCGTCTGACAGGGTAAGTTTTTCCCCTATCAGACGGACTGTTTTGTACCTTTTCCATAAATCTTCTGCGTGAAATTTGTAGGCAGGGCATGCCCAGTTTTTGCCGTATTCGGAACATTCTGCGCAGTAACCGGCAATCTTTGGAATATCAACATAGTTACGCACAAAAGTTTCAGCGTCAACAGTTTTTTCAAGCCGTCTTATGCTGTAGCCGTATGTCTCCATTCTGCGTCCCTGCCTTATTAAAGCAGCTAATTTTTACACCGGATATACTCCGGGTTCAACAATATCTTCAAGTCCTATATCAGTTTTGGTTGCCTTAACGTACTTGTTCTGCAAAAATTCCTTTGCAACCTGCGGGAACATGATATAGCTGAGAACGTCTTCATCCTGCAGCGCAAGATACCCCACTTCCTCTTTTGCCTTTTCAAGCTCGTAAGGAAGCAGTTCGCCTGGACGGCATTCAATCGGCTTTTCATCTCCGATAACCAGCTTCTGAATTTCAGGATCTACAGGCGCCGGTGTTCTGCCGTAGTAACCAAGGAAATACTGTTTTACTTCTTTCGGTATCATTTTCCAGCGCTCACCGGCGATAACATTCATTGTCGCCTGAGTTCCCACAATCTGGCTCGTGGGCGTAACAAGAGGCGGATATCCCATTTCCTTTCTTACCTTCGGCACTTCTTTCAAAACTTCCTGCAGTTTGTCAAGGCAGCCGGCGTCTTTGAGCTGGCTCTGCAGATTTGAGTACATGCCTCCGGGTATCTGGTACATAAGGATATTTACGTTAACACCCTTGACTCCCATTATCTTGTCCTTGTATTTCTCGGCAAGCCCGCGGAAATGTTCTGCAATGGGAACAAGATTTTCAAGCTTTATGCCCGTATCAAGAGCTCCGCCGCGCAAAGCGGCAACCATTGCCTCCGTCGCCGGCTGGCTGGTTCCCATCGAAAACGGTGATATTGAGCAGTCTATGACGTCGGCACCGGCGCTGAGTCCCGCAAGATAGCTCATTGAGGCAAGTCCGGTGGTATAGTGGCTGTGCAGCTGAATAGGCACAGACACCCTGCGTCTGATTGCCTTGACAAGGGCAGAAGCGGCGACAGGCGTCAAAAGTCCTGCCATATCCTTTATGCAGATTGAATCCGCACCCATTCCGACCATGTCTTCAGCCTGCTGTGCAAAGCGCTCAAGCGTATGTACAGGCGAAACCGTGTAGCTGATTGTCATTTGCAGTTCGCCGCCGGCTTCTTTAACTGTTCTTGCCGCGACCTCCATATTGCGGAGATCGTTCAGCGCGTCAAAAACGCGAACAATGTCAACACCGTTGCCTACGGCGCGTTTGACAAATTCTTTAACCGTATCGTCGGCATAATGTCTGTAACCGACGAGGTTCTGACCGCGAAGAAGCATCTGCGTTTTTGTCTTTTTCAGACGCTTTTTGATCTCGCGTATTCTCTCCCACGGATCGTTGTCAAGATAGCGCATGCAGGTGTCAAACGTTGCTCCGCCCCAGCATTCAAGCGAATGATAGCCTGCCTCGTCAACTGCTTCGCAGATTGGAAGCATGTCTTCAGTCGTAAGACGCGTAGCCATAATCGACTGATGTGCATCACGGAAACAAGTTTCTGTAATGCCGGGACGTCTGCGGCTCTGCTGCGGTACGGCAGTTTTTTCAGCCTTTGTTTCATGAGAAGTTACGGCTGCCTGTTCGGCAACCGTAACTTCGCTGTTGTGCTGTTCGCCTTCAACAATTTTGGTCATTATTACGCGACCCTGAGAATCTTTGATCTCCTGTTTGAAAGACATTTTCTGTTCCTATGCTTCCACCGGCATCTCTGAGAGATATTTGTAAAGGTTCCAGCGGTTGCGGAGATCTTTTTCTTCTGCTTTGAGGAGAGCTTCCGCTGCTTCCGGATTCGTTATCGTAAGACGTTTGTAGCGCGTCTCGTTATAGATGTAATCCTTAAGCGGGAGCGTCGGTTCTTTGCAGTCGATTGTAAGCGGGTTCTTGCCCTCTTTCTTAAGTTCAGGGTTGTAGTGCATGAGAATCCAGTGTCCGGATTCCACCGCTTTCTTCTGCTGCTCAAGACCTTTGTCCATCGCAATTCCGTGCGCTATGCAATGGCAGTATGCGATAACAAGAGACGGTCCGTTGTAGGCTTCGGCTTCTCTGAGAACCTTAATTGCCTGTTCCGGATTTGCACCGAGGTTGATGCGTCCGACGTACACGTCACCGTAGGTCATTGCCATAAGGGCGAGGTCTTTCTTGCCCATTGATTTACCGGCTGCGGCAAATTTCGCGATGGCTCCGCGCGGCGTTGATTTTGACATCTGTCCGCCTGTGTTGGAGTAGACTTCCGTGTCAAGGACAAGGATGTTGATGTTTCTGCCCTGCGAAATAACGTGATCAAGTCCGCCGTATCCGATATCGTATGCCCAGCCGTCGCCGCCGATGTTCCAGATTGTCTTGCGGACGAGGTTGTCAGCAAGCGTAAGCATTTCCTGAGCTTTTTCGGTGCCGAGCGCTTTGAGTTTTTCTTTAAGCTCTGCAACTTTGGCTTTCACAACCTTGATTTCCTCTTCCGTGCCCTGAGGAGCGTCAAGTATTGCGTCGATGATTTCTTTGCCGACTTCAGGCTCAAGTTTCTGGAGAAGCTCTGAAGCGTATTCAGCATGTTTGTCGAGCGTAAGTCTGAAGCCGAGTCCGAATTCTGCCGCGTCTTCAAAGAGCGAGTTTGCCCATGCCGGACCAACGCCTTCTTTGTTGACTGCCCACGGTGTCGTCGGAAGGTTTCCGCCATATATTGAGCTGCAGCCCGTTGCGTTTGCTATAAGGGCGCGTTCGCCGAAGAGTGCTGAAATAAGTTTGACGTAAGCAGTTTCACCGCAGCCTGCGCAGGCGCCTGAGAATTCAAACAGCGGACGGAGGAGCTGGATATCCTTGACTGTGTCAAGGTTAAGTTTGCTTCTGTCCATATCGGGAAGATCCATGAAGAACTTCCAGTTCTTGCTTTCAGGTTCGCGGAGCGGAAGCTGTTCTGCCATCTTGAGCGTTCCTTTGACCTTTGCGAGCGGGCACGTATTGACGCATACGCCGCATCCCGTGCAGTCTTCCGGAGCAATCTGAATGGTGAATTTCTTGCCCTCGAATTCTTTCCAGCTGCCGATCGGTTTAACATCTGCTGATTTGAAGGTCGCAGGAGCATCCGCAAGTTTGTCCGCATCATAGATTTTGGCGCGGATTGCTGCGTGCGGACAGACCAGTGAGCATTTACCGCACTGGATACATGCTTCGGGATCCCATACAGGGATATCTACTGCGATGTTGCGTTTTTCGTACTGCGTCGTTGCCGTCGGATAGGTTCCGTCTGCCGGCATTGCTGAAACCGGAAGATCATCGCCTTTAAGAACCATCATCGGTGCAAGAACTTCTTTGACGAATTCAGGCGCGTCATCCGACACAGGAGCTTTGAGGTCAAAGCTGCTGGTGGCTGCCGCGGGAACCTTGACTTCGTAGAGGTTCTTAAGCGTTTCGTCAACGGCGTTGATGTTTTTGTCAACAATTGCCTGGCCTTTCGGCAGATAGGTCTTGACTATTGAAGCCTTGATGGCGTCTATTGCCTGTCCGCCGGGGATAATTCCGCTGATAGCAAAGAAGCACGTCTGGAGAATCGTGTTGGTGCGGCGTCCCATGCCCGTTTCTTTTGCGATCTTGACAGCGTCAATGACATAGAAACTAAGCTTCTTGTCAATGATATGTTTCTGGGCTGTGAGCGGGAGATGATCCCAAACTTCGTCTGCGCTGTACGGGCTGTCAAGAAGGAATACGCCGCCTTCTGCAGCCGATGCGAGAACGTCAAGCTTTTCCATGTACGAGAATACGTGGCAGGCTACGAAGTTTGCTTTGTTAATGAGGTAGCTGGCGTGAATAGGATCAGGTCCAAAGCGGAGATGGCTGACAGTTATGCCGCCTGACTTCTTTGAGTCATAGCTGTAATAGCCCTGTGCATAAAGGTCTGTTTCGCCGCCAATGATTTTGATTGAGTTTTTGTTGGCGCCGACTGTGCCGTCTGCACCAATTCCGAAGAAGAGGCAGCGTGTGCATTTCGGATTTTCGGTGTCAAAGTTCGGATCATAGTCAAGGTTTGAATAATTGACGTCATCATTGATGCCAACCGTGAAACTGTCCTTCGGCATAAGTTTTGTGAGTTCGTCGAACACGCCCTTGACCATTGCAGGGGTGAATTCTTTTGAGCCAAGGCCGTAGCGTCCGCCGATAACCTTGATGTCTTTTCCAGAAAGAGCAGTGCGGACGTCGAAGCAGAGGGCTTCGCAGATTTCCGCAGGATCTTTGCAGCGGTCAAGTACCGCTACTGACTTTGTGGTATCAGGCAGCGCTTCGAGGAAACGGCTGACGTCAAACGGACGGAAGAGGTGTACGCAGATAACGCCGACTTTCTCTCCCATTTCGTTAAGTCTTTCGACTGCTTCGCGGGCAACGTTTGCGCCTGAGCCCATGATAACGAGAACTCTGTCCGCATCCTTTGCGCCGTAGTAGTCAAAGATATGGTACTGTCTGCCAACCTGAGCGGCAAACTTGTCCATGTATTTCTGGACGATGTCGGGAACTGCTTTGTAGTACTTCGTGCAGGCTTCTCTTGACTGGAAGAAGGAGTCTGTATTCTGTGCTGTTCCGCGGATAACCGGTGCTTCCGGCGTAAGTCTGCGCATACGGTGTGCACGGACGAGGTCGTCGTCGATAAGCGCGCGCATGTCATCGTATTCAAGCTGCTCTATTTTCATTTCTTCGTGGCTCGTACGGAAACCGTCGAAGAAATGGAGGAACGGGACTCTTGCTTCAAGCGTTGAAGCCTGGGCAATAAGTTCCATATCCATAACTTCCTGTACGGAAGCTGAGCAAAGCATTGCCCATCCCGTGTTTTTGACAGCCATGATGTCTGAATGGTCGCCGAAAATTGAAAGCGCATGGGTTGCAATCGTACGGGCGGTAACGTTCATAACCGTTGAGGTAAGCTCGCCGGCGATTTTGAACATGTTCGGAATCATAAGAAGGAGTCCCTGCGACGCCGTAAAGGTCGTGCAAAGGGCACCTGTCTGAAGCGCTCCGTGATAGGCACCGGAAGCGCCCGCTTCGCTCTGCATTTCCTGAACGAGAGGAATTGTTCCCCAAATGTTCGGGCGCTTTGCGGCTGACCACTGGTCAGACCATTCCGCCATCGGTGAAGACGGCGTGATCGGGTAAATCGAAATAACTTCGTTGACTGCGTGGGCAACGTACGCGGCGGCTTCGTTGCCGTCAACTGTTACCCACTTTCTCTTTTTCTCAACCATACAGAATCCCTCCAATTTATTGAAAAAAATTGCTGCTAAAAACCGTTGCTCTGTCTGTCCTGCCAAACAGACACGTGCACAATCGCACGCAGTTATTATATCATTTTTTTTGTACTTTCAGCCTTGTAATTTTTATAAAAAACGAAAAAAGCATAAAATTTAATTTCCCGGATACAGTGCAAAAGGACAGCCGCTTTTCAGCGGACAGTTTCCGCATCTGTCCGTACACGGCGGAAATGCGCCGGACACGGCACGCTGTGCTGCTTTTTTGACGCTTTCGGCAATTTCGTCAAGCTCTGACGGCGTAAAGAATATTTCACCGCTTTCGTGCGAACGGAGATGCACGAGACGCACGCCTATTTTCTCGGGGCGTTGAGTAGCGTCTTTCACTGCAAGCCAAAGCGCTGCTGCATAGAATTTGAGCTGCGGCAGGTAGTAAGCGTTTGTCACGCTGCTTTCGCCGCCTGTTTTCCAGTCAATCAGGTGAAGCGTGTTTCCGTCTTCCCAGTACAGGTCTGCGGCGCCGACAAGCAGAAGTTCCCCGCAGCGTACGCGGAAGGACGCTTCGCGCGTTAAAGTCCCCTCTTTTTCGGCGAGTCCGGCAAGCATTGTGCCTGTTTCCGTTTTTGCAAAACGCGACAGCATTTTTTCAATTTCGGCTTTTGTTTCCGGCTTTGCGAATTCATCGCGCATTTCTTCCGGCATACGGAGTTCAAAACGGCTGCCAAGCAGTTCCGCTATTGAGCTTTCCTTGAAGTCCCAGTTTCTTACAAGACAGTGCACAATATTTCCAAACATCTGCCCGCTGACTCCGGTTTCCCCGTTGTCTTTGTTTTCCCAGTCTGTTTTTATCCCCTGACGGAAGCTCCTGCGATACGCGGCAGGACACCATTCAAGCAGAGCGTATGCCGATGCCGTTATGCGCGAAAGCATTGGTGAAGCGTTAAATTCCGCCTTAAGAGGTTTCGTGATTTCTTCCGTCTCAGTTTCAGTTGTTTCCTGACTGATGTCAAATTTTCCGGCGTCAAACTGTCTGACGTCTGTTTCATTGCGCACAATGTTTTCAATTTTAAGGAAACGTTCAAGGAAACTTCCCTGCTTCTGCGTTTTTTTCTCGTCATTTTCTTTGAGAATTCCACAAAGGACAAGTTTTTCCTGCGCCCTTGTCATTGCCACGTACCAGCAGCGTTCGTCCTCAGCCTGCGATGCCTTGTCGTCAATTTCCTTGTTCCACGCCGCCGTGACAAATGGGACTTTGTTTCCGTCAGAAGCCGCAAATTCCGGCGCTTCGGAAACAAGAAGCCCGAGCAGCGGGGATATTTTAATTTTTCCGCCGTGCGAGGCAGTTTTTTTCTGTGTTTCTGCAAGCACGGTTATCGGAAACTGCAGTCCCTTTGAAGCGTGTATCGTCATTACTCTTACACAGTTCTGACTGCTGTCAATAACGTCCGGTTCTTCTTTCTGCTGTTTTTCCGCAGCCGCTTTCTGCAGATATTCGGCACAGGCTGCAAACGAACTGCCTATTGAAGCGTCAAATTCCCTTGTGGCATCAATAAGTCCGGCGAGGTTGGCAGATGCCCTGCGCCTCTGACGCGGTTCAAACGCCTTAAGATATTCCCTGTTTTTTTGCAGCTCCATAAGCACTGCGGAAGCACCGCGTAGTTTTGCTATGCGGCGCAGTCTGTCAAGCTCTGCAATGACGCGCGGATATTTTTCTTTCACAAGTTCGCCGAGAATTGCCGGATTTTTTTTCAGTCCTTTCTGCGCCGCTTCCGAAACAAGCGCTTCCGTTTTTCCGGCTTCAAGACCGCAGAACGGCGAAGCAAGCCAGGAGGCAAGCGCAAGAGCATCATCAGGCGCCGAAAGAAGATTAAGCAGATTTATAAGTATTTTTATCTCGTCGCGTCCGTAATAATCCCTGCTCGTGCAAAGCGCATACGGAATGCCCGCATATTCAAACGCCTTTTCAATGGCTGCGTAGGCTGTCCTCTGCGGCACAAGCACTGTGAAATCAGACCACCGGCATTTGCGTCTTGTTTTCAGTTCTTTGTCGTAAATCGTTACGCTGCCGCATATATCGCGCAGTCTCTGAGCAAGAGCCTTGTAGAGCGTAAAGCGTTCTTCTTCGATTTTCGGCTTTGCGCCGTTTTCGTCTTTAACTTCCGTAAACGTAAGCACGTCAAGAGCGTTTTCTTCAAAACCGTCCTCTTTGCCGTCAGGATATTCAAGTGCCTCGTATGGGACGGAAACGTTTCCCATTCCGTTTTTCCATATATCTGAAAAGGCGTCGTTGAAAAGTCCGATCAGCGCTTTTGTCGAACGGAAATTTTTGTCAAGATTTATATATTGTCCGCAGTTTGATTTCTTTGCTTTGTCGATGTAATCTTTGAAAAGCGTGAGGTCTGCGTGACGGAAACGATATATGGACTGCTTAAGGTCGCCGACAATAAACAGCGTGTTCGGGTTTTCGGCGTTTTCGCCTTTCCACAGCTTTTCAATAAGCGCATTCTGGAGAGGGTCGGTATCCTGAAATTCGTCAATCATTATGTGGCGGTATTTTTCTCCGCAGGACGGATCATTTTCCAACACCTCTTTTGCCCTGCCGATGAGGTCGTCCATGGCAAGACAGTTCGCGCTGTTCTTTCTCTGTTCCCAACAATGCCATGCAAGCGCGGCGGCTTTGTTGAGAAGCAACAGCAACTCTTTTTCGCCGTCTGAAGGTTCAGAAGCCAAATAGAGTTTTTTCGTAAGCCATTTCTTGTAGTCTGATGCCGATGTTTCAAATACGGACTGATAGAAAGTGTCGAATTCTTTTGGGTGAATTCCCTGCAGGGAGCGTAAAGATGCTTGAAGCTGTGCGATAAAGACATCCGCAGGCTCATCAATAAATTTCTTAAGGTCGGCAGTGTCTTGGTTTAGACGTTTCGGATTAGTTTTCAGCGCAGCAAATTCGTCACTTTCAATAGCATAGCGCCATGTTTCACGTATTTTGTTGGGATAATCTTTTTCTTTCTGTAATTTTTTAATTTCTTGCTCATTTGTGAAATTCCAAAGCCATTCGCGGTCAATTTTGTTTCCGTCAGTGTCTTTGTCCATACTCCCGTAGACGGATACGGCTTTTCTGCAAGCTTCAGCAAGCGCGTCCGGAGTATATTCGTTCAGCATATTTTGAAAAACAGCGCTGCCAAAAAGTTCTTCCGCGCGTTTTTTCCAGAGTTCGCCATCGCCGGCGAGCTGCTTTATTTTATTCAGAGAAAGCTCGTCCAAAGCACGGGCAAATTCTTCCCAGAAAAGATCCTCAAACGGCGCAGAGGCAAGCGAAAAAGCAGGGTCAATGTCAAGCGAAAGCCCTGCTTCGCGCGTAATTTTCATCGCAAAGGAGTGTATAGTTGCTATGTCAGCGTCTTCAAGAGCTTCTATTCTGTCTTTCAGGAACGGCAGCTCGTCAGGATATTCGGCGTACAATGCTCTCAGCTGTCCCTCGATTCTCCCGCGCATTTCCTGCGCGGCTTTTTCGGTAAAGGTCAGCACCAAAATCTGCTGCGCTTCGCAGCTTTCGTCCGAAGCAAGAAGATAGGCGAAACGCTGTGCGAGCGTCTGCGTTTTTCCGGCGCCGGCACCGGCGCTCACAACCGTCAGCGGCTGCTTTGAAACAACTGCTGCCTTTTGTTCGCCGGTACTTTTCTGCATTAGAAATTCCTGCCAGTTCATGCTTCGTCCTCCGCGCTTTCTTCGCTTGCTTCCGAATAATACGGATCTTCCCGCCTGCGGCAGAGCGTCTGATAGACACAGTTCTGGCACAGGCTTCCGTTGCCTTCTCTCGCGGCATAATTTGCTTCAAAGCTGCCCTGTCTGACTGCTTCAGCTATTTTATACAGAGCTTCTTCCGCTTTGGCAATCTGCCCTTCAGGAGTTATCTTTTTGCAAAGTACCGTTTTGTTTTTCATTTTATCCGACAAAACGTAAATCTGCTGCATCTCTTCGGTAAAACAGCCGCAGAGCCTCCCGTCTGCATGTCCCAGCCAGCCGAAACCAACTGTTTCCAGTCCGCGCAGTTTTTTCAGCAGATACGCATACGCCGCAAGCTGCAGATCGTTTTTGTGTTTTTCGGCGGTGCCGAGCTTGTAGTCGAGAATTACAGCTCTATTGCCCGGGTACACGTCAAGTCTGTCAAATTTGCCGCGAAATTTTACACCGTCAATTTCAAAATCACAGCCGTTTTCGTCTTTCAAATCCGTTTCGACTTCAACCCTTATTCTGCCGTGAGCCTTCGCGTTTGTCTCTATGGCGTCCTGAAGCGCGGCAAGCGACAAAGCCTGCTGTTTCAGAAGCGTTTCGCGGCGTTTCAGCCTCTGTGAGGACAGAGCCGGATATTCGGCGCGTACAGCTTCGTTTTCCCAGTTTGTCTCAACGTAGCCGGTAAAGGCTCCCCGTTCTTCTTCCGGCTGTTTCCAGTAGCTTTCCCAAAGCTTATGATTCAGATTTCCTGCTGACAGCGTGTCAAAAGCGCTGTCAGCCCACGGATAAAGACCTGTTTTTCTGCACCAGTAAAGATACGGGCATTTCAGCCAGTCGTCCAGGCTGCTGAGCGAAACGGTAAGTTCCTCCGGACGATATATTGCAGTCCTCGGGAATTTGCCGCGTTCTGCTTTTGTCAAGTTTTCAGGAATCTCGGCAGCCGCAAACCAGTCGTCTCCGTCCTGCGGAAGCGCGCTGGCAAGCGTATAGACAAGAGGCTCCCCGCAGAGGTCAAAAGGCGCCTGTGATAAGTATGTCTGTTTTTTGTCAAAAAGACGCGGAACAAACACAGATTCTCCGAGAGGTCTTCCGTTTTCGTCCGTAAGGGAACGCGCGATGACGGCGCCTTTTTTAGCCGTCGCAAGCAGTCTGCGGAGAAGCAGTTCTTTTTGTTCGCGCTGTTCGGAGAGCGTAGGAATATGTTCCGTTTTGAGATTTTTTTCAGCGGCGTTTTCATCCCTGCCGTTGACAATGGCAAGCTGTTCCCTGCGCAGAAGCGGCGAATCACGCAGCGTACCCGGCCAGCTTTTCGCGTCAATGTCTGTCATAATCCAAAAATCGTGCTGTTCAAAGGTAGCAGGCGCTTTGCCGTAGAGCGTAACGCAGTTTTTCTGCGGAAGCTGTATTGAGAGCGTGGCTGTCGATGCCCAGTCAAGCAGAAAATCTATCGCGTCGCCGCCTTCAAAAACAACCTTTGAAGCTTCACCGATATTTTTGTTCACGTCCTGCAGCACCGCAATTTTTTTATCCAGCTCATGCAGCGCAAGTGATATGTTTTTAACGGTGTAGTCAAATGCGGAATCGTCTTCGACAAGCTTTGAAGCGGACGACTGCGCGTTAAGCGTCTCAAGAAAAGTTTTCCAAAGCGCGAGAATCTGAACGGGAGAATTTTTCTTTTTGACAGCACGGCAGAAATCCGCCAGTCTGCCGAACAGGTCAAGCACTTCTCCGTCGTTTTTCAAAGCCCGCTGCCAGCCTTCTTCTCCTTTCGGGAAAAGCCGCAGATATTTTCTTCTGTCAAAATCGTCCGGCGAAAGCAAAGGCTCGGAAAGCAGCGCAGCTGTTTCCCCCGTATCCCATTGCGAAACGCAGGCGTTCCATATAAGCTGCGGCAGTCTGCCCAAGGGAGTGTCAAGCACGGTGCCGCGCAGAACAACGTTGTACGGTATGTTGTAGCGGCGCAGTTCGTTTTCAATGCTGTCAAGCGTCTGCGGCGAGGCAAGTATACCAATCTGCCCGAAGTCGGAAAGGTCGCCAAAGCCTTCGGCAAGTCTCCCCCTGCCGAGCTTCCAAAGCGCAAGCTCACGAACAGCAGCCATATATTCAAGATTTGTATTGCCCGCTTCAAGTTTCCTGATTTTCAGAGGACTGACGTTTTTTTCGCAGGGCTGGAGCTCAGACATCTCGTCAAAAGCTGAAAGCTGCTGTATGCCGCCGCGGAAATTTTTGGCGGTCATTCCCGTACGGGGCATAAAATAGACACAGCAGCACATTCCGCCAAGCTGCTCAAACAGCTTGAGCTGATTTCCCGTAAAGGTGCTGAAACCGACAACGGCAAGAACCCTGTTTTTTAACGAACTGTTGTCGGAAACAAGCCGCTGCCTGAGTTTGTCAGGTATCTGAATTGCGTCTGCGAGGCCGTTTTGGTTCAGATAGTCAGTATATTTTCTGTACAAGCTGTACAAAATTTCTTCGGGTAACAAATCGTCTCCGCCGTCAAATCCGTCTGCAAGCTTTGTATATAACAGCTCAGGTGAAATGCCCTCTTTTATCAGAGTATGAATATTGTCGGACAGCAGCGTAACAAAGCCTGCATGCTCCATGCCGGCGGGAAACTTCCTGCCGTTGTTTTCGTTTTTGTATTCCTCAACGAGATATTTCAGTATCAGCTTATGGTCGGGAGGGTCGATAACACGAAGGGGTTTATCGTCTTTTTCAACGATTTTGCCGTATAACTCTCCGATTGTCACGATGACAGGACGCTCGCCAAAAACAGCTTTGCCTCCGGTTATAAGGTCTGTCAAGGTATCCTTGTCAAGCGTTGCAGGCACAAGAAAAAACACTTTCTGCCCGTACTTGCCATACAAAGCCGCAAGTTTTTCTGCCGCTTCGGATATTCTGAAATACGTGTAAAGTTCGCTCATAAACTATTTATGATGTTTTTCTGCCTGGTTTATCAGCAGTTTTCCAAGGTCAAACGCCTTCTGCAGATCCTTTGGGAACTGTTTCTCGCGCATTTCCGCCTTGTGTCCGGCGTCAAACATGGTGCAGACATAGTCTGCATAGTTGTCAAACTGATAGGTGTCACATGCGCAGAGCATTTCGCAGCTGCCGTAAAAATGTCCGAGAAAACGCTGAATAAGTCCGAAAGCACCGTCGGGGCGGTTATAATGCAGACGCACCATCATGTGACGGGGCACGTTCATTGTGAGAATAAGCCCGCAGGCGATTTTTTTGCCGACAAGGCTCTTGTTGTCGTTCGTGTACTGAAAAACGGGGAATATCATGCGCTCTATAAGCGCGCGCACTCCGCTTGAAACGTCGGAAAGATATACGGGAGAGCCAAGCACGAATGCGTCAACCGTCTTGATTTTTTCAAGCAACGGCGTAAGTCCGTCCTGCCAGCCGCATTTTCCGTAGCACGATTCATTGTTGTATTTGCACGCAAAACAGCTTCTGCAGCCCGTGAACGGCTCCAGCTCGTAAAGATTTACAAGCTCGGTTTCAGCGCCGAGAGAAGCTGCACCTTTCAGCACGCTTTCAAGCATTTGCGAGGTGTTCCAGCCCTTGCGCGGGCTGCCGTTGACCGCAAGAATTTTCATTTCACGCCACTCCTTGTCTTTATTATGCATTTATTTTAACCCATGTAGAGCCAAAAGGAAACAAAAGAAAAGATAAAAAAATGAGAGGTTCTTGCGAACCTCTCAGAGGGTTTCAATGGTGCCGGAGACGAGAATCGAACTCGTAAGGGTCTCCCCACACGCCCCTCAAACGTGCGTGTCTACCAATTCCACCACCCCGGCGAACTTAGACATTATACGCAGTGAAGCGTACTAAGTCAAGCGATTTTTTTATTTCTCTGAAAAATCGCGGCGTTCTTTGATACGGGCAGCTTTGCCGCTGAGTTTGCGGAGATAGTAAAGCTTTGCCCTGCGGACTTTACCGTGACGCACGACTTCGATTTTATCAACTGTCGGGCAGTTGACAGGGAATATTCTTTCAACACCTACGCCGTTTGATATTTTGCGTACTACGAAGCTTTCGCGCAGTCCGCCGTGCATTTTGCTGATAACGACGCCTTCAAAAACCTGAATGCGTTCGCGTTCGCCTTCTTTAACTTTGACGCTTACCTTAACGGTGTCTCCTGAACGGAATTCAGGAAGTGTTCCTTCAGCTTTCTGGAATTTCTTTTCAACGAGAGCTATTCTGGGGTCTATCATCTGTTTTCCCTCCTTGCATAATCTTGTTTCCAGCGGCCGGTCATTGTACCGGCATGGAATCTGACAAGTTTAAATTCTGTTTGTCTGTCTGCAACGCAGTCAGTTTTATCTTTTGCCGAAGAATCTGTCAAGCGTTATGCTGACAGCGCTTCTTACGGAAAGATGGTTCCAGCCGTCATCTCCGCCTTCTATCGGAGTCATTGTCGCATCAGCCGTGTCGAGAATTTCCTTGTGAAGTCCCCAGCCTGTTCCGAAAATAAATACGGGGCGGAGTTCCTTTTCAAGTATCTCCCGCTTGAGCGTCAGCCAGTGAACGGCGTTTGCGCTCTGTTTAGCAGTTGTAGCGATTTTGAACGGCTCACATTTTTCTTTTTCGCGAATCCAGTCATAGGCTTTTTCCGCAGAGGCAAAAATTTTAATTCTGCTGAACGCTTCAGCCCTGTCGGGGTTGTGCGATGCGCCCCAGCCTTCCGTCCAGTGAGTAATGATGCGCCGCGCCATTTCTCTCTGAGGAGCCAGAGGCGTCACCAGCAGATATTTTTTTATGCCGTAGGTTCTGCACGCACGAGCAATGTCGTGAATATCCATGCCTGTTATCGCGGTTGACGTTTTTTCGCCGTCTTTGCCGAGTACCGGATAATGCAGCTCCATTACGTAGCTGCCTCCGGAGAGCCATGGCGTCAAGCCTGCTCTTCCGACAATATCCGGACGTCTTTTCAAGGTTCTTTCGACGGACTGTCTGCCGCGCCATTTTTCAATGGCGGCATTGTTTCCGCCAAGCAGCACTTCCGGCACTTTTTCGCCCTGCCATTCGGCAGGTCTCGTATAGTGCGGAGTGTCAAGCATTCCGTCGTAGAAGGAATCGTTTTCAACCGAAGAACTGCTTCCGACTACTCCCGGAATAAGCCGCGCAACCGCGTCGGTTATTGCCATTGCTGGCATTTCTCCGCCTGTAAGGACGAAATCGCCGAGGGAAATCTCCATATCAACGTATTTCTGCGTGAACCGCTCGTCAACGCCTTCGTAATGTCCGCAGACTATGACAAGATGTTCCTTGCGGGAAAGCTCTTCAACAAGTTCCTGATAGAGCGTTGTTCCCTGCGGCGACGGATATACCACAAACGGTCTGCCTTCTTTTGAAACGCTTTCAAGCGCTCTTTCAAGAGGCTCCGGTTTCAGTATCATTCCGCCGCTTCCGTAGCAATAATCGTCAATCTGTCTGTAATCCCCGTCCGCAAAATCGCGGAGGTCGATCACTTCAATTTCCAGTTTTCCGCCGGCTGCCGCTCTGCCTAAAATGCTTGCGCTGACGTAATTTTTCATCAACTCCGGGAAGGCTGTGAGAATTGAAATTTTCATTTTAATCCCAAAGACCTTCAGGCACCGAAGCGTAGAGCGTTTTACCGCCAACGTCGACTCTCTGTACGGCTGTTTTGATTGCAGGCAGCGGTTTCAGGCTTCCGTCAGCTGTTCGGATCAGGTAGACGTCATTGCTCCCCGTTTCCATGATCTCTTCCAACTTTCCGAGAGCTTCGCCCGTTTCGGAATCCAAAACCTTCATTCCCTTGAGGTCGTCCGTCCAAAATTCGTTTTCAGAAAGCTCGACTCTCTCAGATTTGTCCACCGTAATCAGACTGCCTTTGAGAAGTTCCGCCTCGTCCATGGAGTTTATGCCCTCTGCGTTGAGGAAGAACGTCCCTTTTCCGCTGTACGGTGCAATGCTTTTCACTTTCAGAGTACGGCTTGTTTTGCCCGGTTTTTCCAGAACAAGTTCCTCCATATCAAGGAAGCGTTCGGGAAAATCCGTAAGCGGAAAAATCAGCATGGTACCTTTTACGCCGTGTGCCGCGGCTATTTTGCCGATTACAACGCGTTCGGAATTAATCCTCTTCGATATCGACATCGACTTTTTCGCCGGATTTGATTGACGCCGCCTTTGCGACGTGGCGGATTGCGTTGATTGTTGAGCCTTTTTTGCCGATCACGCGTCCGATATCGTCCTGTGCGACCTTTATTGTTATAAGGACTGCGCCGCTCTCGTTTTTGTCTTCATGAATGAGGACGTCTTCCGGTTTGGTAACAAGTCTTTTAACAATAACTTCTACAAGTTCTGAATAGTTCGGCATCTGTATCTGCCTTATTCAGCTTCTGCAGGCTGGGCTGCCGCTTCTGCCTCTGCTTTTGCCGCCGCTTCTGCTTTTGCCTGCGCTTTCTTTGAAAGCTTTGCTTTCGGTTCTACGTGCTCGTAGACAGGCGCTTCGAGGACTCCGGTTTTCTGAAGAAGAATTTTTGCCGTGTCCGACGGGGTAGCGCCTTTGCCAAGCCAGTAAGCTGCGCGTTCGTTGTTGACTTTGATTTCCGCCGGCGTTGTAATCGGATTGTAAGTGCCGAGGATTTCAATAAATCTCCCGTCTCTCGGGCTGTGTGAATCTGTTACGACCAGACGGTAGAACGGAGCTTTCTTTTTGCCGTGGCGTGAAAGACGAATACGTACTGACATCTGTTCAAACACCTCCTGTTGTGTTTTTTTAGTGCTTTATTTTGAAAAGGCTTTTTGCCGTTTTCGCTTTAGAAAAATTTGTTTTTGAATTTCATCATTGAAGCAAGCTGTTTCATTTTTTTGCCGGACATTCCGCCGAAGCTTTTCATCATGCCCTTCATCTGGTCATACTGCGCAAGCAGCTGATTGACCTGCTGTACGGTAGTTCCCGAGCCTTCCGCTATTCTTCTGCGGCGCGAACCTTTTATAACCGCCGGATTGCTACGCTCTTCGGGCGTCATTGAAAGTATTACCGCCTCGAGATGTTTCAGTCTCTTTCCGTCCACGTCCGCATTCTGCAAAGCTTTTGCGGCGCCGGGAACCGGCAGCATTTCAATTATTTTGTCCAGAGGACCAAGCTTTTGTATCTGCTGAAGCTGAGCAAGCATGTCATTCAGCGTGAAACGGTTTGACATAACGTTCTCGGTCAGCTTCTGCATATCGTTCAGATTGGTTGACGACTGAACCTTTTCAAGCAGTCCCTGAAGGTCACCCATTCCGAGAATTCGCTGCGCCATGCGTTTTGCGTCAAAAAGTTCAAGATCTTCCGTCTTTTCGCCGCAACCTGCAAGCTTTATCGGGACTCCGGTCGCAGAGCGTATTGCAAGCGAAGGACCTCCGCGGGCGTCGCCGTCAAGCTTCGTAAGCACCACGCCTGTCAGCGAAAGCTTGTCGTTGAAGGCTGAGGCTACGTTCACCGCTTCCTGGCCTGTCATGGAATCAGCTACAAGCAGAATTTCTGTCGGCGACACAGCCGCTTTTATCTCTTCAAGCTCCTGCATAAGCTCTTCGTCAAGCTGAAGCCGTCCTGCTGTATCTACGAGGATTACGTCGCAGAGATGGTCTTCCGCGTAGCCGAGAGCCTTTTTCGCTACTGAGACGGGATTTGTCTCCCCGTTTTCAGGTCCGTAAAAAGCCACCTTAGCGCGTTCTGCCGTAACTCTCAGCTGCTCGACTGCCGCAGGCCTTCTGAGGTCGCAGGCGACTGCCAGGCATTTATGCCCCTTTGACTGCAGACGCTTTGCAATTTTCACGGTGCTGGTTGTTTTTCCCGATCCCTGAAGCCCTGCCATGAGATAAACTGTCGGCGGCTTAGGGGAAATTTTCAGCGGCGCAGATTCCTCGCCCATAATCTTTACAAGCTCTTCATAGACGATTGTAAAAATCTGCTGCGAAGGCGTTACGGAATTCACAATCTCCTGCCCTTCCGCACGCTGTTTAATTGCTTCGGTAAGCTGTTTGACTACCTTGAAATTAACGTCTGCCTCAAGCAGCGCGCGGCGTATCTCTCTTGCAGCGTCGTCAATATCCTGCTGCGAGAGCTTTCCTTTGCTGCCGAGGGCAGAAAATATGCTTCCAAAACGTTCTTTTATGGTATCAAACATTCTTAATCCTCAAACAGTTTGTCAAAAGCGGCTAAAACGTCCGGAGAAATTTCAGTTCTGTGTTTCCCGACAAGTTCTGCAAGCTCCTTGAGCTTTTCCTGCTGACTGAGCAGTGCAAGCTTCTCGTCGTAACTGTCCATATTCTCCCTTGCCTTGCTGATCAGGTCGTGTACTCCCTGACGCGAGATACCGAGCGTCTCTGCAATTTCCGCAAGCGAAAAATCCTGAAACCACGCCAGTTCGCAGGCAAGCCGCTGTTTTTCGGTAAGCAGGCAGCCGTAGGTATCAAGCAGGAGCGTATCGCGTATTCGTTTCTGTACTATGCTTCCAAGCCCGTCCATGCTTTCTGCCTCCAAACAACTGCGAAATTATATACTCCGTTTTGAAATGTGTCAAGCATTTTTCCTTTACAGATATTTTTCTGTCCGGCGCAACAAAAAACTCCCGCAAAGCGGGAGTTGAAATGCGGATTAAATATTACGCGGTTATTCATACAGCTTGTAGAGCGACTGCGTGCCTTTGTTCTCAAAGCCTTTGTCCGCAAGTTCCTGATAAAGCTTGAGCGTAAGGTCAAGAGCAGGAAGCTCCATGCCGATTTCTTTTGCCGCTTCCCATGCAAGCTTCATATCTTTGATATAATGTTTGACGTAGAAGCCAGGTTCAAAGTCGCCTTTCAGAATTCTGGGCGTATAGTTTGAGAAGCTCCAGCTGCCAGCCGCTCCGCCTGATATTGCTTCAAATACTGCCGCCTGGTCGAGTCCCTGAGCTTTAGCAAAAGCAAGTCCCTCGCACATTCCGGTCATGGTGCCCGTAATCAAAATCTGATTGACAAGCTTCGTGTACTGCCCTGCGCCTGCCTTGCCCATGTGTTTGATGTTTTTGCCCATGATTTCAAAATACGGGAGCGTCTTTTCAAAATCTTCTTTGTCGCCGCCGACAAGAATTGAGAGCGTGGCTTCGCGAGCGCCTCTGTCGCCGCCCGTTACAGGGGCGTCAAGAGCTCCGAGCCCTTTTGCTTTCGCCGCTTCATAAATTTTTTGGGCGAGTTTCGGGCTTGAGGTCGTCATTTCAACGAGCATTGCTCCCTGCTTTGCGTTTGCGACTACTCCGTTTTCGCCGAGATAAACTTCTTCGACATCCTTCGGATAACCGACGATTGAGAAAATGAAATCCGATTTTTTCGCAACTTCCGCAGGCGACTCTTCCCATATCGCTCCGCGTTCAACAAGCTTTGCTGCCCTCTCTTTGGATCTGTTATAAACGTGCAGTTCATATCCCGCGTCAAGCAGATGACCTGCCATACTGCCTCCCATAACTCCTGTTCCGATAAAGCCCAAAACTGCCTTGCTCATTGCTATTCCTCCCTGTTTTCAGTTTCTGTGTACACGTACCTTATTTCTCCGAAGCTTATATGAAAAACCGCGTCAAGCAGTTTGTTCATCTGGCGTCTGTCCTCTATGCACAGCTGTTTTGTTATTATGCCCTTCCTTTTGTATTTCAGCGTGTCACCGTAAATAAAGGCAAAACTGTTGTGAGTGTGTATAGATATCTTGTTTCCCTTGTTGTAAGGTGATGCATCCGCCTCAACGCAGAATTTCAAAGCCTCTTCAAACAGATCTTCCGCGGCAGGCTCCGGCTTAAAAACGTACAGAGGAGACCGGAAAAAGTTTTCTTTTTTTTCAAGCAGTACGCTTCCGTCATCGTTTTTTGCAAAGCGGTAGAAATTTTCTCCGTCGCTCTGTTCAGTATCACATTCAAGCAGCAGGGGAATACGCGCCGTCTCGGCGAAAAGTCCTGTGTCGCAGACGTACCGCCTGCCCTCAAGTTCGACACAGTTTATCCTGTGCAGTTCCGGCTTCAAACTTCCGTCAAGTTCAAAAAGCCTTGCGCCGAAGCTTTCAGTTTTGAAACCGAGAGCCGTAAGCAGCATATAAAACGCGCTGTTCAGTTCCAGTCCCAATCCCCCGCGGCTGCCTGCAACAATTTTATTGTAAAGCGCGTCAGAGGTCAACGAAAGCGTCTTCTGCGCCATACAGTCAAGATTTTCAAACGGAAGAAGCTGCTGGTGCCGGCTTAAAAGCAAAGAGAGACTGTCAAAAGAAACTTCCGGCCTTTCTTCAAAGCCGAGTTTCTTCAGATACTGCATCGTCTGCGCTTCCGTAAAGCCGCTGTACTGCATAAAATCCCTCCGCGTAAATTATACAGCAAAATCGTCCATAAAACACAAAAAAAGGAACTCCCGAAGGAGTTCCTTTACAGACGTTAAATTCTATTAACGTGCTTTGTAACCTGCAAATGCCGGTTTGCCGTCGTAGAATTTTTTGCCTTTGAGTTTCGTTTCGCTGTTGATGAGGTCTTTCGGGCTCATGCCGCCTTCGAGCATTTCAAGCCATTTTTCGCCTTTCGCTGAAAGAAGGACAGGTTTGTCTTCTTTCTTGAGAAGGAGTGAGTATGATGTCGGCATGCAGACTGCGCCGGCTTCTCTGCGGCCCTGGAGGCAGTAACGCGTGTCGCCCATTGACCATGCTTTTTTGGCGTCGATTCCGTTTTTGTTCTGCCAGACAGCGATTGCTGAAAGGATACCTGCGTCGTCTTTACGTCCACGGTTCATAATAAGGACAACTTTGGTGTCTTTGTATTCCGTGCAGAAGTTGAAGTCGCCCTGTGAGTCCATGCAGCCGAAGATAGGTCCGCGGCCTTTGTATTTCGGGCGGATGCATTTGTCGATCGTGAGTGATTTGCCAAGACCCTGCGTCTGTGCATGGAGGTCATAGTCATATTCCCACGTAAGTTTGCCGTTTTTGATTTTGTTGGTCATAGCGACGATGCCGTCTACGCCTTTAAGACCAAATACGACAGGAACTGCTTTGATAGGATCAAGGTGTGATGCTGAGTTGATCCACATATCGATTCCGTTTGCATCAAGGGCTGCGATGAGTTCTTTGAGTTCAGCCGTTACGCCGACGCCTTTGTTGAATTTGATTTTGAGCGGTCCGCATTCTGACGGATAGCCTGCCGGTGACGTCCAGGTGATTTTGTCCCAGAATTCTGCCGGTTTGTTGCCATAGAATCTGTGTGATTCGGCTGCGAGATCCTGAACCTGTTTCGGTGTCATGCCTGCAAACCAGTAGGTGATCCAGGGATAACCGACTGCTGCGTCGAAGTAGTCGCAGATTGCGTCATACATCCAGCGTGCTTTTGCTGCGAATTCTTTCCAGTCGTCCGTTGCCATCCATTTTGCCATGTTCTTTTCCTGTGAACGGTCTGCTTTTACCCAGCCTTTTGCGTAAAGTTTCGCGTAGGCTTTGCAGACGTCGTTGGCTGCTTTGCGGACTGTGAGGTTGCCCCAGTCTTCGCCCATTGATTCGTCAATGTTGGGGATACCGGCTGTGAGGACTTTGAACATCTGTTCCGGTTTGATTGCAAAGCGGAGGTGTTCGAGCTGGTAGATTGCGAGCTGTTCTTCAACGTCGAGAACTGTGATTGAGTTGTCGCAGTCAAATACTGCGTACGGTTTGCAGTTCGGGTTGTAACCCTTTGACGTTTTGCCGTAGGCTTCGAACATCTGGTTGATTGCTTTCTTGGTGTTCGGTTCCCAATACGGGCTCTTGAGGTAGGTGACCTGGGCTGCCATTGCCACGCATGAGAAAATCATGACGAAAGCCATTGCAGCGACTGCGATTTTGGTGAATCTCTTCACGTGTAAAACCCCCTATGGTTTTTTTTGGTGTTACCTGTACGCATAATTATCCTATAAATTTATTTTTTTGCAAGTACTATTTTTGATTTGTTTGAGTTTTTTTTGAGTGGGGGACACAAAAAAGCCAGAGAAAACTCTCCGGCTTTCAATTTTTCTGGCTCCCCAGACTGGACTCGAACCAGTAACACCCTGATTAACAGTCAGGTACTCTGCCGATTGAGCTACTGAGGAATGACAGGCTGCCTAAGCAACGAAGAGAATTATAGCACCATATCTCTTTTTGGCAATACTTTTTTTATAATTTTTTGAATTTTTTTGCCATTTTTTTTGCCGCAGGCTGAAAAACAGCCCCGCAGCGGGCTTAGCCCGCCTCAGTCAGCTTAACAGGCGGCGACTACCTCTATTTCCACCAGAGCATCCTTGGCAAGTCTTGAAATCTCAACGCACGCTCTTGCGGGATAGTTGCCGCTGAAATACTCGCCGTAAATCTTGTTGACAGTGCCAAACTGCTCCATGTCGGTAATATAGACCGTCGCCTTGACGACGTTGTCAAGCGACGTGCCTGCCTGTTCAAGCACCGCCTTGATATTCTGCATTACACGGTGCGTCTGACCGACAAAACCTCCCTCTGCGACTTCTCCCGTTTCGGGATCAAGAGGCAGCTGCGCGGAAGTAAAGACAAAACCGTTCGCCTTGACTCCCTGTGAATAAGGTCCTATTGCTTTCGGTGATTCCTCAGTGTAGATAATCTCTTTCATGCTTCAGCACTCCTTCTGAATAATTTTGCCGCATATATAGTATATACTATTTAATATGTACGTCCTGCTGAGGGAAGGCTATTTCAATGCCGTTCTTTCTGAATGCCTCGGTAATTTCATTTATGACAATGCTGCGTATTTCCATCTGGCTGCGTGCCTTGATATCGGCGAAAAACTGCACCTTGACGTTAATCGCGCTGTCGTCAAAAGCATCACAAATCGTTCTGTAGTACGGTTTCTTATGCACAAGAGGCTCCTTCTCCAAAACCTTGTTGGCAACGTCGCGCACCTTATCCAGGTCGCTGTCGTACGCAACCCCGACGTCAATAGTGAGACGCGTATTCGGATTGTGCAGCGTCAGATTGATAAATTCCTGATCAAAGAATCTGCTGTTCGGAACAATCAAATCCTTGCTGTCCTCGGTCAGCAGCACAGTGTCGTACAGCGTCAGTTCCTTGACAATTCCGTACTGACCGTTAAGCATAATATGGTCTCCGACGTGTATACGGTTTTTAACAAGCAGGGCAAAGCCGGCGAAAATATCCGTCAGCAGCTTCTGAGCCCCAAAACCGAAAGCGACCGCCAAAGCGCCGCCGGCGACCGCCAGAGCCGTGTATGGAATACCGAGCTGAGCCATTGCAATCATAAAAGCAATCAGCACCAGAATGTATTTCACAAACTTGGGGACAATCACACTCGCATGTTTCGACACCATTGTCGCATGGTGCATAATGGCACGCCGCACCATAAACGCTATGTAGCAGGCAAACAGATAACCGATTATAAAAATAACAATGGACAAAAGAAGCTTGCCGAAAGTAACGGGATAATCGTCAACGTACAGAAGCTCGTAATCGCAGATATCCCCCGCGACGTCTTTAATCTTTTCCCACATGCTCTGCTTTTTGTTATTGTCCTGCAGTTTAAGACGATGCTTTGCCTCGGAAATGGTGTCGTTAAAACTGTCCGTTATGTCAGAAATCCAGAAAATGTACAGGCTGTAACGCTCGATTCTTGATTTCATATTCGTATCAAACTCTGCGCGGACGGTTACGTCAGAATCTGCGGTATCAAGAGCATCGCTGATAAAAAATGTCGTTGCGGTATCCATCATCGTACATATTTTTTTCAGCTCGCCCATAGCATCCATATAATCAGCGTCAAGCTTCTCGACAATTTCCTCGGCGTCCTCATACTGTCGCACGACCTCGTCATCGGTCATTCTGTTCAGCATAACTTCCCATGCAAACTGAACGTGCCCGCGGCATTCGTTCAAATGATTCGAGAGATTTACAAGAAGGGCGATCTCGCTCTCAATCAGGTTCTGCTCGGTTGAATAGCAGTATTTTGCAAAAGGCGTAAGCGGACTGTCCGCGGAAATAATCTTTTGCGTAAGGCGGTCATATTTCTGATTAAGCGTCTGTATAACTTCTTCATACTTTTCGACCTGCCGCTGAAGATCCATCTTATACTCATCAAACGCTTTGGCACTTGAGTCAAGCTTCACATTTTTTCTCACGGTTTCCAGCAAATCGGAAATAGCCGCCTCTCTCCGCGCCAAAGCTTCTATTGAATTTTCCTTTGCGTCTATTGAAAAACTCAGGAAGTGCATTCTGGTGAAACAATATTCGTAAATTGCCTTCAGAAGCGTCATATTCCAGTTGTCCTCAATAACGTCATCGGAATCCTTAAGTCTGTCAAGATACAGCCTGTACTTTTTCTCCAGCTCAAACTTCTGCTTTGTCAGACGTGCAAGTTCCTTCCTGTCGCTTTCCATCAGCTTCCTGCGCAGCTCAAGCGCTGCCTTGCAGCGCGAAGCAGTACTGACCAGCTGCGAATAAAACGCGGCATCAAAAGGCGGTTTTTGAGCAAGAAACTGTCTCAGTGTATCGTCATCAAGAATTGTCGTATCATCCGTAGCGGAAGCCTTCCGACCGTAATGCATATTTAAATACGTACTGGCAGCCCTGCTCAGAGCAAGCTCATACCTGACAATATCAGAACGCGACGTATTATGCTGCCGCGCAAGCGCCTCCTCAAAAGGAAGCGTTTTGTTCAGCTGTTCCTTAAGCGTCTCCGCCCGTTCAAGAGGATGCTTCTGATAGTCCTCAAGCTCCTTCTCGTAATCGGCGAGCGACTCCGCACACGCGGCGCCGCAGAAAGACACCGCGGCAAAAAATACTAAAACAAAAATACAGAGGCAGTTCCAAAATCTCTTCAAGCCCGTAACCTCCAGAAAATTATTTTGAACGGCTATATTATATATGTATAGAGAAAAATTGTGCAACAAAAATTCATAACACAAAAATCTTCCCATACAGAGAAGATGTACTTCACTAAACACACGCCAACTTGGCAAAATATACGTTTTTTGCCAAGTTGATTGGTAAAAAATTGAGGGATTTTGTATTTATTTATATAGAGGGGCGAGAAGGATTTGGTTGTAAAAGCTGCAAGCTTATGACCGTAGGGAATACCGAGCGTTAGCGAGAGTATACGCTGCAGGCTGCAAGCTAAAAGCCTTAAAGGTACTAAATCTTAAAGCTTAAAGCTTAACGCTTATAGCTGACAGCGGCGCGCAGTGCCAATGAACCTTATCCGGCGAAATCTTTCTGAAACGGCTGTAAGACCTGCCGAGGTCTGACTTTTCAGCCGTTTCTCGGCAGACAGATTTCGTTAAAATCATCTCTCACGCATTACGTGATGCGGCTTTCAGCGTCGGTAAGTCCGCTGCCATTAAGGCCAAAGCACTGA
>JAGHTZ010000055.1 GCA_018065065.1 Candidatus Equadaptatus faecalis
AAGACTTAAATTAAAAGCACTACACATTAGGGACACGCCGCTGGATTCTGCGCTAAGCCTTTCGGCTTCCGCAGAAAGACGGAAATATTTACACGGACAAAAGAAAAAATCTATCACTGCGGAACAAGCTCAAAAGACGCCGGAGGGCGGATAACCACCATAACGAAAATAGAAGACACCGCGCTCTACGGCGCAATGATCTTCGAGCTTGCAAACAATCCGCCGCTGAAACTGAAATAATTAAACAAAACCTAATGGGCTGACGAAAGTCAGCCCGTGTTTTTACGTCCGAAACGGAGCAGTACAGCACAAAAATCTCAAAAGATGTCATTTCTAAAATGACATTTTCAGGAAGATTTACTGTAAAATAGACAACAGAAAATCAAGAACGACAGACAAAGGCGGTGCGGACATGGCTGTTAAAAACGAAATTGCATTGGTAACGCAGGAAAACATCAGGAACAAAATCTACACGATACGCGGACAGCGCGTAATGCTTGACAGCGACCTTGCGGCGATTTACGGCTACACGACAAAAAGATTTAACGAACAGGTCAAAAACAATATTGAAAAGTTTGAAGAAGACTTTATGTTCCAGCTAACCAAAACCGAACGTGAAAACTTGAGGTGCAATTTTTGCACCTCAAGTTTAGTACATGAAGCAGGAAATGCCGATTTGAGCGATAGCCATGAGTCCAACTTGAGGTCGAAAAAATCGACCTCAAGTTGGGGAGGCTCAAGATACAATCCTTACGCCTTTACCGAGCAGGGCATATATATGCTTATGACGGTACTCAAAGGCGAATTGGCAGTACAGCAGAGCAAGGCTCTCATACGCCTTTTCAAAGGCATGAAAGACTACATCAGCGAAAACAGAAGCCTCATCGGAACAGACGCGCTTGCTAAACTGACGGTGCAGAATACAATTGAAATAACCGAAATCAAAAACAGGCTTGAAAATACGGTAACAAAAGAAGAATTTGCAGACGTCAAAGCTGATTTGCAAAAAGTAATGGACAACTTCATAGACCCCGACACCTACAAACATTTCCTGATACTTGACGGACAGAAAATAGAAGCTGAAGAAGCCTACACGAAAATCTACAAATCGGCAAAGAAAAGCGTATGCGTCATAGACAACTACATCGGGCTGAAAACGCTTGAACTGCTCCGTTCGGTCAAAAAAGGCGTTCAGGTAACCGTATTCAGCGACAACCTCGGCAAAGACAAACTGACGCAAAGCACCTTCAGCGCCTTCTGCAAAGAATACCCGAACATAAAAATAGAACTCAAAACGACAAACGGCAAATACCACGACAGATACGCAATCATTGACAAAGGAACGGACAAAGAAAAAATCTATCACTGCGGAACAAGCTCAAAAGACGCCGGAGGGCGGATAACCACCATAATGGAAATAGAAGATACCGCGCTCTACGGCGCAATGATCTTCGAACTTGCAAACAATCCGCCGTTGAAACTGAAATAGGGAAGACATAGCGGAGTAAAAGTGTTGAAAACTTACAAGATTGAAGATGTTTCGGAAATAGAATACATATAAAGGGGAGACTGTAAAATGCTGGGAGCAATAATAGGCGACATAGTTGGTTCACGTTTTGAATTTGCCAACATACACACAAAAGATTTTGATTTTTTCAGCGAAGAATGCCGTTTTACGGACGATTCCGTGATGACCTGCGCCGTGGCAAAAGCAATTCTTGACTGCAACGGAGATTATTCGCGGCTTTCAGAAAAAGCTGTGTACTGGATGCGGAAAATCGGCGTTAAATATCCGGGCTGCGGATACGGCTCACGTTTCACGTCCTGGATTTTAATTTCGCCAAAGCCGTACAATTCAAAAGGCAACGGCTCCGCAATGCGCGTTTCGGCTGCGGGCTGGCTTGCAAAATCGCTTGAGGAAGCAAAAGAAATCTCTGAAAAGGTTACGGCTGTTTCGCATAATCACCCAGAAGGCATAAAGGGAGCCGAAGCCGTTTCAACAGCGATTTATCTTGCAAGAACCGGAGCGTCCAAAGAGGAAATCAGAGAGTATATGGAAGCAAACTATTACAGACTTGGACAGACCGTAGACGAAATACGAAAGACCTACGGCTTTACCGAACTTTGCGAAGATACAGTACCGCAGGCTTTACAATGTTTCTATGAGGGAACGGATTACGAAGACGTGATTCGCAACTGCATCTCAATAGGCGGGGACAGCGACACGCTGGCGGCAATAGCCGGAGGCATAGCCGAGGCATATTATGAAATACCTGCTGAAATCGTTGCAAAGGCGCGAGGTTATCTTGACGACCGACTGCTTGAAATCGTCAGCGAATTTTTGACAAAAACAAATAAGCAGGACAAATATGACTGTTTTAAGATTTATTGACAGTGTTGCAGTGAGATAGTATTATGACGGTGTTATAAAGCTGTTGTAATCAAGAGACTCTATAACGGAGACAAGAGCCTGTTATGTTGTACGGGATAGTACAAGAAAATGAATTGGAGGATGTAAAAAATGGGACGTATTGAGAATAATGAATTGGAAAGCGCCTATAAACAACTCTTCTGCGATGTTTGCGAGAATGGGTTGAAATTGTCAAAATTTTTTCCATTAGAGGGAGAAAATTATCGGGATAGTAAAAATGACGTCAGGGTTATGTTTGTTGGTCGTTGTACTAACGGTTGGACGATTCATAATTTTAAGGATATGAATTTTGAAACATTTTACAGTGATAGCGAAATGACATTTGACTGGATAGGTGAGGACGGTAAACCTCGCCGCCAGGTTTTTGGCAGTGAAAATCAATATATCGGATATGCCGATGAAGTAGACTTAACAGAACAAGAGGAAGAATATAGATATTATCGATACCCTATTGGGAAAAGTAAGTTCTTTAATATAGTCATTAGTGTTACGCAACAACTGACCGATTGTCAGCAAAATGAATGGCATAAACATATTGTTTGGAGTAATTTGTATCCTATATCACCGGAGTTATATGGCAATGCAGAAGGTTCATTAAAAAAAGCACAATTAGGTGCGGCAAGAAAAGTTTTAGAAGCTCAAATTGCTTATTATAAACCGACTCATATAGTGTTTGTCACTGGTTGGAGCGATTGGTTTGAAGATTTCTCGAATATGGAAATATTTAAGTTGGCTACAGTAAATAAGGATGTGGCAGACAAAACAGAAACAGTATTGGTAACGCAGGGTACAGCATGTGAAGGTCAGGTAAAGGTGGCTGTTGTGAACCGTCCTGAAGGTCGCAATAAACCACCTGTTGAAAATTATATAAAAGCGATTGTGGATGCATTTAAAGCGAACTAATCTAAAGCAATAGAATTTACATCAAAAAATACCGGACGTTCGTCCGGTATTTTTTTGTGACAATGTTACAAAAAAATCTTGGCGTTTGGCGGGGAGTCGTAATTTTTGAGCAGGTCGTTTTTTGAAGAAAAATCTTTGTGGAAAGTGTGGATAACTTTTTTGACGGAGTCGTTAAAAAATTGCGACCCCGTCATTTTTATAGTCATACCAACGATTTAGAAAATTGTATAGTTTTCGGAAACTAATCTTAATATTTAGACTTTTTAAAAAAAAAGAGTGATTCGGACCTTATAAGGGAACTTTATAGTAGGGGGATATTTTTTTTAAACCCGAAGCAGTTTTTTAAGACGTGTCGTGCTTAAAAAATTTGTACAAAAATCACAAACAAAAAGGAGGGCAAAAAGGACAAAAAAGGTTACGGAAAAACATGCATGTCAGTTTGGAAATTTCCAAACTGCGGCATACGGTTGAAAAACCGTACGGAAAAAGTTGGAAACGAGAGGAGAGAAATGAATGAAATCAAATGAGAAGGGTTACGATGTATATCTTGTGGTGTTGCTGCTTATTTTTGTCATTTTCTTTAACCCGTATGCCGCTTATGCGGCGCACGGACCGCACGGCGGACACAGAAGAAGGGGCGGCGACGGGTGACTGTGGGCGCTTGGAGGTGTAGTTATCGGCAGTATGCTTGCAAACAACCGCTCTGTGCCCGAACAGCCGGTTGTCGTGGAACAGCCCGTTGTTGTCGAAAGGGTTGTACAAGAGCCGGTAATCATTGAGAAGGTCGTAGAAAAGCCCGTGGTTGTTGAAAAAACGGTAGTGAAAGAAGTTTATCTGCCGTGCAGCCGCGTAATTCAGGGCAATCCGACAATTATCAGGGAAAAAGGCTGTCCGATGCCTGAAAATTCAAGCTCTGCAAAGTATTGCGGCTGCAACACGGAAATCGGACGCTACCGTGCGGGAAGATACAAGGGCTGCCGTTATGAACGGACTAACCGTTTTTATGAGTATGCCGACGAGAAAATCGAGAAAGTGCATACGATTGAGAAAATTTTCAAGCCGAACGGTACGACAGTAATCGGCAACGTGACAAGATACAGATACGTGTCTTGTAAATAAAACTGAAAGAAGGAAGAAAAAATGAAAAAATGTTGTGACAAGAAAAGCAAGAACGAAACAAGAGTATGTTCCTTAGGCGTCAGCGGTTCCATGCATATTTTCAAATACTGGATTCACCATATTTCTCATGAATGGGACGTTTCCCGCAAATTGCTGGAAGGCGGATATCTTTCTGTCGGCTGGTCTAAACTTGCAGACATCGGTCTTGAAAACGTTACACACCGATTTTCTGAATGGCGTGATTTTGAAGCGATTATGCGTGAACACAATCAGACAAGCTATGACAGATGGAGCTTGTTTGAGTTCTTTGCTTACAACTACCATGATACCGTTGTTGTTCCTTTGCCCGGCGATAAGTTCTCCATATACAGAGTTATCGGCGACCAGACGATGCCTGTCAGTAAGATGTCAGATTTTGCCGAGTTTGAACTGGAGGACGGCAGTAAAATCGTGCGTAACAAGGCAGGACTGTTTATTCGCGAAAAGACCCAAAAAATTGTTGACCTGGGTTTTGTAATCAAAGTTGAACCTGTCAAAGAGGGCATTTCCGGATATGAATATGCCGATGACGACCTGTTTAGCCGAATGAACTTACAGCAGACAATTACTGATATTACCAGATTTGCGAAAAGCATAGACAAAATTGTTGACGCAGACGCTCCCCTCAATCCGTATGCCTCAGTTATTGAAAAGTCGGCTGTAAATCTTTTAGAGGTGCTTAAGGCGCAGCTTACTCCAAACAAATTTGAAGGTTTGGTGATGCGATATTTTTTCGAACATGGTGCATCCAAGGTTTTTGTCCCTGTCGAAAGCAAGTTTGATGAAAAAGGCGATTGCGATGCTGACGTTGTTGGAGTGTTTAAGCACTGGAAAATGGCTGTCTATGCACAGGCAAAGCTCGGAGAGGATATCGACCGGTGGACGATTGAACGGATAGCTGCTTTCAATGAGCAGCCTCTTTACGAAACAATATGTGTTCCATGGATAATTTCAACTGCGGACAAATTTTCTGACAAGGCAGTTGCCATGGCTCAGGAAAACAAAATACGGCTGATTGCAGGAAGGGAATTTGCCCGTATGCTGATTGAAGCCGGTATCACGGATATAGACAATACGCGTTGCCGTGACAAATAAAACGGTAGGAAAGAAAGGAGAATTGAAAATGTGGGAAGCAATAGCGGCAGACATGATTGCGGCAAAGTATTTTAGAGAAGAATTAGAAGCTGAAAAATGCAAAGGGCATATTTCAAAGTCAGATTACAGCGCGTATGGCAGTTACCTTCTCTGCGCAACCGCAAGAGCCCTGAACAAATGCATGAAAACAGGCAGTTTTGAGAAACTTGCGGACGTGCATAGAGAGGAACTGCTTTTGGCGGAAAAGGAATTTTCAGCGAAGATTCGCGGCGATATCCTCCGCGACAAAGTTGACAATATAGATGCTTGGTGGGAAGCCGGAGAGTGTTCAACCTTCAGGTACTGGTGCGAGCTTGGTGGAAGGTACACCTATATTGAAAATCCTATTGAACCGGCATTGAGAATAGCTCCTGTTGCTTATGCGGCAAGAACGGAAACCGAAACGGTAAATCTAGCGCGTATCATAGCCGGAGTAACACACAAAACGCCGCATGCACTGCAGGGCGCAGAAGCGGTCGCAGTGGCGATATATCTTGCGCTGAACGGACACACGAAACGTGAGATAGAGGACAGCATAGCCGAACGCTACGCAGGCTGTATAACAGAACATGCGCTGAGGACATTTTTCAGAACTGCAAGCTTTGAAGACGCGTTGATGGAGGCAGCACAAAGCTGCCCGGAGGGTGAATACCAGTATGAGATGTGCATTGCGGGAGCCGTTGCGGGTGCGTATTATCATCCCGACTGCGAGATTTTGTGTCGCAGACGCATGACAAAATACGTGTCCAAGACAGTCAGGGATTTTGAAAGAGACTTGCCTCTCAGGATTGCATTCAACATAAATACGCGGCAGGACAAAGGTTCCCTGTGGCTTGGCGAAAGAATGGCGAAGGCGTTTGAAGAAGGTTGTTTCGTGGAGAAAAATCCCAAAATTGCGCATCTGCTTGCAAAAAAGTGTCTTGGGCTGGGGAACAAAGCAGCCTCGAATATTTTGGCAAAGCATTCGCTTTACGGCGAAGCCTGTGCCGCGGACGTTGAAAAGGGGATTGAAATTTTAGAACGCAATGCGGCAGAAGGAAACGCGGTTGCCTGTTGTACCCTTGGAGAATATTATCTGAACGGCAAGGCTGCGCCCCTTGACAAAAACAAAGCGTTCAACTGTTTTAAAGCCGGTAAAGAATGTGACGATTACGCCTGTTATCTGCCGTATCTGAAATGTCTGGCTTTCGGGTGGGGCACGGAACAAATGAGAGAGTTGGCATTCGAGCAGCTCAGTGATTTTGTGGCGTCCCCATGTGCGCGAAGCGATGCCTTTTCCCTGATTGGAAGATTTTACGAAGAAGGTTGGGGAGGCGCGGAGGTAAATTACGAGAAAGCGTGTTATTATTATCTCCTCGGATTGTTAAACGATTACGCAAGAGACGAGATAACGCGGGACGGAGACTGTAAAATTGAAACATTGTTAAAATGCTGTAACGAAGACAGCACCGAGGAGAATCCCGAAAGCGAAAACGGGCTCGGCAGACTGTACGAACAGGGGTTGTATTTCCCGAAAGACGAAAAAAAAGCCTTTGAGTATTATCGGAAGGCGTCTAAAGCAGGGGATTCCATGGGAAGCTGCAATCTCGGACGCTGCTATCTGTTTGGCATATACGTGCAGAAGGATTTGTCAAAGGCACGTATGCTTTTTGTAAAAGCTGTTAAAAAAGACAGCGGCTGTGAAGGCAAGGAAGCTGCAGAGCAGTATCTGACGTACTGCGATCAGCTGCTTGCCAATGAAAACTGCACACAAAAAAACAGAATACTAATTGCGAAGGAGGAAATGTTATGAGTGGTTGGCGTACTGTTATTTCTGCACCTGTAAAAGGGGCTATCTACGGAGACATTATAGGCTCTGCATTTGAGTTTGAGCCCATACATTCAAAAAAATTCCGGCTTATATCGGAGAAAAGCAGATTTACCGATGACACTGTAATGACACTTGCGATTGCCAAGGCGGTGATGGAAAGCGCGGAGGATTATTCCGATTTGTCCGAACAGGCTGTCTACTGGATGCAGAAGCTTGGCAGAAAATATCCTGACGGAGATTACGGCGGGCGTTTTCTTGACTGGATTTTCAGTCAAAACCCAAAGCCGTACAACAGTTATGGAAACGGCGCTGCGATGCGTGTTTCGCCTGTCGGAGCCATTGCGGGAAGCGTTGAGGAAGCAAAAAAACTCTCCCGTATGGTAACTGAGGTTACCCATAATCACCCGCAGGGCATAAAGGGCGCGGAGGTGACGGCAGTTTCGGTATTTATGGCTTTTGATGGCGGCAGAAAGGCAAAAAGGGAAATATCGGATTATCTTGAAGCAAATTACCCCGACATTCGCGGTATTTACGAAAACGGCGGATTACAGGAAACGTATGTTTGGAACGAAACCTGCCAGGGAAGTGTTCCAGAGTCGATTCAATGTTTTCTTGAATCGCTTGATTACGAAGATGCCATAAGAAACTGCGTGCTTCTCGGCGGTGACGCGGATACGATGGGCGCAATAGCCGGAGCAATAGCAGGGGCGTATTACGGCGCAAAGCTCTCCAGTGATGAACCTCTTGAATTGCTGACGTCTGAACTGCGCGAAATTTACGAAGAGTGGAAATGGTTTTTCCTGACGCACAAAAGCAGAAAACACTAAACTGACCGTAATCCAAGATTGTACGGAGATAGATGACACGCGGGGGACTGAAACAGTCCCCCGCTTTGATTTCTTAACAGGCGATATTTACTGCCAACTGACTTTGAGTTGTCTGTTGTTCGCAACGCAGTCGGAAAGATACAGATTTATAAGCGTCTGATAGGGAATACGCGAAGCGGAGGACTGCGCTTTGAAGTAGTCTATTGTTTCAACGTCAAGATTGATTGTTACTTGTTTTTTCAGTTGTTTGGCGTAAGGATTTTTACGCGCCTGTGAAAAATCGTATTCTTCTCTCATTTTGCTCACCGCTTTCTTTCTGAATATTGTTTGCTTTCATGTTTTGTTGCGTGGCGTGCGGATATTATGCGGATTATTGATTGTTCGTTTCGGTAGCAGTGGCATACAACGAGCAAATTTGCCCTCTTGCTGAAGCCGAGAATAATAAATCGTTCTTCTTCCAACGAGTGTTCGGGGTCGTCAATCAAAAGAGCCATTTCGTCATAAAATACGCTGGCTGCCTCTTCAAATGATATGTTATGTTTCTTGACGTTGGCGGCGTTCTTGTGCTCGTCCCACTCAAATGATATCTTGTCCATAAGGGTATTATAATTATAAAATAATTATTTTGCAATGGATTGTTGAAAAGTTTGTATGTTTCCCCATGCCGGAGTGTATCAAAATACAAAATCGGGGGACTGAAATCAGTTCCCCGTTTTTTTGAATATTTTTTGCCGACAGCCGCCAAATGACAGCCGACAGCAGAATTTTGGTACAACAAAGATAGCCATAAGCAATAAGCAGTAAGCCTTAAGCAGAATAACGTGATAAAAATAAAATCTTTTCACTGCTTTTGGCTTAAAGCTTACCGCTTACCGCTTAAAGCTTAACTTCGGATTACTTCTTACTGGGAGCACCGTTCATTTTCCTCCGAAGCCGCAGGGCTCTTGCTTTCCCTGCTCACACCCCGGTCACAGA
>JAGHTZ010000056.1 GCA_018065065.1 Candidatus Equadaptatus faecalis
TGGAGCATTTTTACGACGCGCTTACGAAAGGCAAAGCCTCCGCCGTGCTTGCCGCATCGCTTTTCCATTTCCATGAAATACCTATTCCCGAGCTGAAAAAACATCTCGCAGACAAAGGAATTTCTGTCCGGCTTTAAGTTTTAAACCTCAACACAAAATGAGCCCCAAAGGCTCATTTTTTATTTCCGGCAGAAATAAATTGTGCACTATTTTTTATTTATCAGTCCTATAATCTCGCCTGAAATAATAGCTGACAGGGCAATAAAAACCGGCGGTTTGACCGCCGTTATTCTTTATCATCTCTGTCCGGGAAATTTTTCAGCCGCACTTCAAGCACCCTGTGCTTTTGAACGTCAAGCACGTGGAAATCCCAGCTCTTGTAGCTGATTGTTTCTCCCTTGCTCGGGAAATTGCCCGACAGCTCAAGAATCATTCCTGCAAGTGTATCGACTTCGTCAAATTCCTCGCAGAACGGATAATCTACCGCATCGGACAAATCTTCAAGATTTGCCTGTCCCTGCGCAAGCCAGCAGTTTTCGCCCTCCTGCTGAATTTCAGGCGTTTCCCTGTCGTACTCGTCCTGTATGTCGCCGATTATTTCTTCAATAAGGTCTTCGAGCGTGACAATTCCTGCTGTTCCGCCGTATTCGTCAACGACTATGGCGATATGCTTTTTGGATTTCTTCATCGTTTCAAGAGCTTCGTCAGTTTTCATCGTTTCAGGAACAAACATCGGCTTGCGCATAAGCTCCGCGATCGTTTTTTTCTGTCCGCCCGCAAGCAGATTAAGCAGGTCTTTAGCGTAAAGCACGCCGCGTATTTCGTCCAGGTCCTCTTCGTAGACAGGTATTCTCGAATGTCCCGATTTCAGCGACAGTTCAACGGCTTCTTCAATGCTGCTTTGAATTTCGATAGCTTCCATGTCAACGCGCGGAACCATGACTTCCGATACCTTTGTCTCTTCAAAATCGATTATACTGTGTATCATTTCGCTTTCGTCTTCGTCAAGCACTCCGCTTTCGCTACCCTCTGTGACTATGTGTTCAAGCTCTTCGCGCGAGGCAAGACCGCTGTATGAGGAAAGTTTTTTGCCGCTGATTTTCTCGACAAGCGAAAGCGCCGACTGGATGACAAACACCATCGGCCAAAGCAGTATGCGGAGTTTCAGAAGTATAGGAAGACTGCGCATAAGCACGCTGTCCTGCTCGGATATCGCTATGTTTTTCGGCAGCACCTCGCAGAACACGACTATTAAAGCCGTCATTACAAAAACCGACCACGCGGCACCCACAGTGCCGAAAAGCTTTATGGCAAGGGCAGCTGCAACCGACGAAGCCGCAATGTTCACAAGATTGTTGCCGATCAGTGTTATGTTAATCGCGTTTGAAATATTCTCGCTGAGCCAGAGAAGCCCTTTCTTTCTCTCCGGATATTCGTCGGCGAGAGCGAGGAGTTTTCCTCTTGTTGAAGCGGTAATTGAGGTTTCCGCCGCGCTGAAAAAGTTTGAAAGCACGAGCAGCAGAAAGAGTAAAAGCAAACTGCCTGACAAGTCTGTATCCACTAAATTTCAACTCCTGTTTTGCACTTGATGCTATTATTATAACCCGTTTTCTTCAAAAACTGACACTACTCTGTCCAGAATTCCGTTCATGTAAGCAAGCGCAACGCCGTAGTTCGTTATGGGAACGTTCTGCTCCGCCGCTTCTATCAGACGCGACATCAGCTGTTTTCTCGTGAACATACAGCCTCCGCAGTGAATTATCAGGGCGTACGGCGACAAATCTTTCGGGAAATCGGCGCCTGCGGCAACGTCTACAGAAAGCCCTTCCCCCGATATTTTACGCAGTCTGCAAGGTATTTTAACCCTGCCTATGTCTTCGGTAACCGGTGCGTGCGTGCAGGCTTCCGCAATAAGCACGCGGTCGGTTTCTTTTAGTTCGCCGATTTTTCTTGCACCGGCAACGAACTGCGACAACTCGCCCTTTGAACGGGCAAGCAGTATTGAAAACGACGTAAGAGGCGTTTCTTCCGGAAGTACCTTTGCGACCTCGGCAAACACCTGCGAGTCCGTTATGACAAGGTCAGGATTTTTTTTCAGCGACGCAAGCGCGGCAGGCAGCTCTTCGGGCGTGCAGACGTACGCAGAGCCGTGATGCTCAAGAATGTCGCGTATCACCTGCACCTGCGGGAGAATAAGCCTTCCCTTCGGCGCCTGTCTGTCCTGCGGCGCAACAAGCAGTACGCAGCTGCCCGGCTTGAACAGGTCTCCGCAAAGCACCGGCTTTTCAAAATCTGTCGGCGCAGCGGAAACTATCGCCGACAGCAGCTCTGCGCGGCAGGCTTTGTCGTTTGCGTCCGCCGCGACAAATTTTATTTCAAGTTCCTTGGAAAGCTTTTCAAGAACCGTTTGCAGCTCTTCACCCGACAGAAGGTCTTTTTTGTTGAGCACGCCGAGCACGGGCGTATGCGCAGCGCTGAATTTTTCGCGCCATTCGCGCTCGAAGCTTAAATCGCCGTAAGCGGCGGCTGAAACAACAAGCAGAGCAAGGTCTGTTCTGTTCAGCATTTCCTCCGTTTTCTCAACACGGAGTTTTCCGAGTTCCCCTTCGTCGTCAAAACCGGCTGTATCCAGAATTTCCACGGGACCAAGAGGCAGAAGCTCCATACTTTTCAAAACGGGATCCGTTGTGGTTCCCGCTTTGTCGGAAACAAGCGCCGCCTGCTGCCCCGTCACAAGATTTGCAAGGCTTGATTTGCCCGCGTTTCTCCTGCCGAAAAATCCTATATGCAGCCTGTTTGCGCGCGGTGTTGCGTCAAGTCCGCTCATTTTCTCACCTTGAGAATTCCTGACGCCTTGTCTTTCGCGTCCATTTTTTTGTAAAATTCGTTTATTTTGTCAAGTATCAGCGCTATTTTTTCCCTGTCGTTAAGCTCTGACGGCAAATCCTCCATATAAATCGGCTCTCCGAATTCCACGTAAATTTTTGTCGGGCGGGGCAGGGTCATATCAGGCGCCATAGCGCGGAATGTTCCGCCGCACCAGGTTGGAACTACAGGAGTACCTGTTTTGAGCGCCATAATTCCTACGCCGCCTTCAAGAGGACTGAGCTCCCCCGTAAGCGTTCTGTGCCCCTCCGGACAGATGAAAACTGAGCTGCCCTCTTTCAGAAAACCCATAACCATACGCAGCAGCGCCGCCGAAGAATTTTTGTTTTCCTGCGAAACGGGAACTGCGCCAAGCGCACGGATAAAGGTGCCGAAAACAGGAACAGTGAACAGCTTTTCCCACGCTACAAAGCGTATGCGGCGCGGAAAAACGGCAAAACCCACCATGGGAGGGTCAAGATAGCTTGCGTGGTTGGAGGCGTAAATACAGGGACGCCCTTTGGGAATATTTTTAACCCCGTGCCTCGTAAATCTGTGATAAAGCGTGAAATAAATCAGAAGCACCAGTCCTACAACGTAATAAAGCATTATCCTACCCGCCAATCCAAAATATTTTTAATCTTAATGCGGCACGTATTTTTTGCCGAGTGCGCCTTCCTCAGGCAGATATTCCAGGGGATTAAGCAGCTTTTTGTTTTCCCCGCGCAGTTCAAAATGCAGATGATTGCAGGTTGCGCGTCCGGTTCTGCCCACCGAGGCGATTTTCTGCCCCCTTTTTACCTCCTGTCCGACATTCAAATAAATTTCGGAACAATGAGAATAGAGCGACCACAATTTTTTCCCGTCATGGCGGATAACCGCCATTTTTCCGTATCCGCTGTATTTTGCGCTGTTAATCGCTATAAATTCGACAACTCCGTCTGCAACCGCGTAGACAGGGTCACCGGCGCGGCTCATCATATCAACGCCGCTGTGTCTCCCGCGCACACCCCGTGATATGTAGCCGTATTTTACCGGCCACACGAGCTGATCTTCCGCAAGTTCAGGAATGTCTCCCGAAAGGTCAGGGTTTTCTTCAAGTTTTTTCGTTTCAGCCGCTATTTTCTTTTTCTGCTCTTCGCTTTCGTGCGAGCTTGTACAGCAGGCGCGCGAACGGCGCTTCTTTTTGCCGCCGCGTTTTTTGGTTCCTGATTTGCTTTCTTTTTTTGCAGAACTCCGTACGCTGCTTTTGGCTGAAGTACTGCCTGACCTGCCAGAAGTCTCCTTTGCCGCGGAAGGCAGGGCAAAAATCAAGACAAGCAAAAGCACCGCAAGAAATTTAAAACGTTTTGTTTTTGAAAACATCAGTCTTCCGGCACCTGAAATTTTGCCGCGATTTCAGCCATTTCCGACATAAGCCTGTTCTCAACAACTCCGTTCACGCAGCGAATGGAATGGTCTGCGCCCGGCAGCTGATAAAATATTTTTCTGCCTCTTTCGGTTTTAACGCTGTTGTACAGCTTCTCGCACGCTTTTTTCGGGAAAATCTCATCCTTCTGCCCGCGGAAAGCGATAAAACTGTCTGCTTTTACTTTTTTCACCACGTCAAAACTGATGTCCTGCTTCAGCGTATTCATTATCGGAAGCCCGAACATGTATTCCGCTCTTTTTTTCGGATACATGCCTGCTCCGGCAACGATAAGGCGTCTGACGTCTATGTCAGGCTCCGCCGCACAGCAACAGGCGGAAATTCCGCCGAGCGAAAAACCCCACAGCCAAAGAGGCTGCCCCTTGGTGCGGCTGATTACCTCACGAACCATTTTCATTGCGTCCGAAAACTCCTGCGCGTAGGTTTTGCCCGCAAACGCAAGTCTCACCCATTCGCTCTGGTCTTCAAAATCGTCACGGTTGTGAATGTTTCTCGAGGTTTCCGTCAGCCAGCAGGTAAAGCCCCTTTTGCACATCTCACCGGCAAGTACGCGGAATTTGTTCGTACTGCCTAAATTTGCGCTGCTGAACACCCCGTGAAGGAACACGACCTGAATGCCGTTCGCCTTGGCGGGAACGGTTTTTTCAATTCTCAGTTCTTTGTCGCCGAAGCTGCCGGTGAGCGTTATAAGCTCAGTTTCTTTGAATACAGCCATCAGTCTGCCGAAATAAATTTGTAGCCGAGTTCGTTAATCAGAGCTTTAAATTTTTCGTTTTCTATCTCTTTTGAAAGTTCAACGACAGCCGTTCCCTTTTCATGCGAAACGACAGCCTGTTTCACTCCGTCAAGCTGCTCGAGAGCCTGTTTGATTCTTGCTTCGCAGTGCAGGCACATAATACCCTCGGCGTGTATTGTTTTTGTCATGTGGAAAACCTCCTTTTCAGCGTTCCGTTCAATTATAACCGATTTTGCGCCGTTTATCTTAACAAAATTCAGCCGCAGCGCATTTGTTACCACGCAGAAGCTCGAAAGCGACATCGCCGCGGCACAGAACGACGGGCTGAGCTGCAGTCCTAAAGGAGAGAAAACACCTGCCGCAAGCGGAATTCCAAGCGCGTTGTAGAAAAACGCCAAAAAAAGATTCTGCTTTATATTGCGCAGCACGGCGCGGCTGAGCTTTACCGCCGACGGAAGCGCGGAAAGGCTGTCGCGCATCAGCACGACGTCTGCGGAATCTGCCGCGATATCTGTTCCTTTCCCTAAAGCTATTCCCGTGTCGGAAGCCTTGAGCGAGGGCGCGTCGTTTATTCCGTCTCCTGCCATGGCCGTTAAGCCCTGCTTTTTCAGTTCGCTGACAATTTTTTCCTTGTCCTGCGGAAGCAGTCCTGCATAGAAATCTTCAATGCCGCAGTTCTGCGCCGCCGCTTTTACCGCCCGTTCGTTGTCGCCTGAAAGCAGCACTGTGCGTATGCCGAGCTGTTTCAGTTCTGCGACAGCAGTTTCAGCATCGGCCTTCAGCGTGTCAGAAACGGCAAACAATCCGAGAATTTTCTTTTCATCCGCAACAAGAACCACGGTTTTGCCTTCCTTTTCCAGCCGCTGAACGTCATGCAGGACTTCGCCGCTTGTTTCAACTTTTGAAGCAACGAACGAGGGTTTTCCCGCATACAGCCTGCCCTGCGCAGAGAGTGCGGATACTCCGTTTCCGGGCAGCTCTTCATAATTTTCTACAGGAAAAATTTCTGCGTTCTGTTCTTTCAGCCATGCTGAGACCGCCGCGGCAACAGGGTGCGAGCTTCTGCTTTCAAGCGCGTACGCGGCTGCTTCAAAATCCGCAGAGTAAGAAACAACGTCTGAAACGGTCATTTCGCCGCTCGTAAGCGTCCCTGTCTTATCCAGAGCCATAATTGAAATTTTGCCGGTCTGTTCAAGCGAAGCGGCTGTCTTAAAAAGTATTCCGTTTTTCGCGCCGACTCCGCTTCCGACCATTATTGCAACCGGTGTTGCAAGCCCCAAAGCGCAGGGGCAGGAGATGACAAGCACGGAAATTCCGCGCGACAGCGCAAAGGCAAAATCCTTTCCCGCTGACAGCCAGCCGCACAGCGTCGCAAGCGCAATGCAGATTACCGAAGGAACGAAAACAGCGGCGGCCCTGTCTGCAATTTTGGCGACGGGCGCTTTCTGCGCAGCGGCGTCGGAAACAAGCTTTATTATTTTTGAAAGCGTCGTATCTTCGCCGACGCTGAAAGCCCTTGCCCGTACAAAACCGGACAAATTGACCGTCGCGGTAAAAACCTTGTCTCCCGCGGTCTTGTCAACCGGCAGGCTTTCTCCCGTCAGCGCAGACTCGTCAACAGATGCCGCGCCTTCAACAATTATCCCGTCCGCGGGAAATTTTTCCCCAGGCCGCACAACGAATTCATCGCCCGGTTTTATTTCCGAAAGCAGTATTCTCTCTTCCCTGCCGTCTTTTACTACAACGGCGAAATCGGGCGCGAGCTTCGCAAGCCCCTTAAGCGCGTCAGTCGTTCTGCCTTTTGAACGCGCTTCAAGCGTTTTGCCTACGGTTATAAGCGTCAGAATCATTGCCGCAGAATCAAAATACAGATGCCCCCCGCCCTTCGCCAGTACGGCGCAGGAATAGACAAACGAAGCCGCGGAGCCGAGAGCAACAAGGCTGTCCATATTCGGGCTGCGCCTTGCAAGCGATGCGAAGCCGCTCGTGAAAAATTTTCTGTTGACGCACATAATCGCCGCAGCAAGAACAAACTGGCAGACAGCGGAGAAATAAAATCCAAAATCTGCGCCGAACATATGCCCCATTGAGAAATACATAAGCGGCAGCAGCAAAGCCGCCGAAACGGCAAGCCGCCGCTTCAGACGTTTCGTTTCTTCGTCTGCGGAAGAATCTTTTTCCGCCTCGTAAAGCCTTGCGCCGTACCCTACTTTTGTGACGGCGGCAATAATTTCTTCCGATCTTCCGCCTTCAACCTGCATTGAATTGGTCAGCAGACTGACGGAACAGGAAGTCACCCCGTCAACCTTTTTCACGGCTCTTTCAACCGCTGCCGAACATGCCGCGCAGCTCATACCCGTTACGCTGAATTTTACCGTCATTCCGAGCCTCCTCCCGTGGAATAAAATCTCCCAAACCTTTTTCATATATAGTATAATTCATTACGGCAAATTTGTGCTGCGTATATCTGCGCAGCGGACAGGCGGTATTTATACGGTCATGAAAGGCTATTTTGACGGGGCTTCGCGCTCAAATCCGGGAGAAGCAGGCGCAGGCTCATTTCTCGTTGACAACGACGGAAAAATAATATGGAGCAAGGCTGATTATCTCGGTGTTAAAACAAACAACGAGGCTGAATACACGGCGCTGATAAATCTGCTTGCCGAAGCGCGCGCCAGAAACGTGAAACAGCTTGACGTGTACGGCGACAGCAAACTTGTGATATCGCAGGTGACGCACCAGTGGAAAATAAAAATGCCGCATCTTTTTGAACTTGCTTCAAAGGTGTGGGAGCTTGCGCAGGGCATGAACGTAAGCTACAGCTGGCTGCCGCGCGAACAAAACAAACTTGCCGACGCACTCTCAAACGAAGCAATAGACAGAAAAAACGGTTAACCATATCAGATATTGTTCTGGTTTAAGAAAGAGGAATAAGCATGAAAGATTTAAAAAAATACGTCAAACGCACTGCACAGGACGACGCGGCGGTTTACGGCGCGGTTTCTGAAATCATCGCAAAGGTCATAAAGGAAGGCGACGCCGGAGTATCCTTCTACAACGAAAAATTCGGCGGACTGCCGGCAAAAGATTTCCGCGTCCCCGCAAAGGAGCTGGACAAAGCTCTCAAAGCCGTATCGCCGGAGCTGCTGAAAGCAATGCGGCTTTCTGCCAAAAACATTAAAAAATTTGCAAAAAAGCAGCTTTCCTGCGTTAAACCGCTCAAAACGGAAGTCATGAAAGGCGTTGCGCTCGGGCATAATGTAATTCCCGTAGACTCGGTATGCTGCTACGTCCCCGGAGGCAACCATCCTCTTTTCTCCACGGCTTTAATGCTTGCGATACCGGCAAAGGTTGCGGGAGTGCCGAGAATATGCGCATGCGTACCCCCGATGAACGGAAGCCGTCTGCCCCACCCCGCAACGCTCGCCGCTCTCAAAATCGCCGGCGTTGACGAAATATACGCAACAGGCGGTGCTCAGGCTGTCGCCGCCGCTGCTTACGGAACAAAAACGATAAAACCAGTAACAATGATAGTAGGTCCCGGAAACAAATTCGTCACGGAAGCAAAACGCCAGGTCTTCGGCAGAGTCGGCATAGATTTTATCGCAGGTCCCAGCGAAGTGCTTGTAATAGCAGATTCCGCGGCGAAACCTGCAGTTATAGCCGCCGACCTTCTCGCGCAGTCAGAGCATGACAAAGACGCCTCAGGCATACTTGTAACAACGTCTGAAACGCTTGCAAAAGCCGTTGAAAAAGAGGTCGAAGCACAGCTCAAAACGCTTGACACGGCAGACATAGCAGGCATATCGTGGAAAAACAACGGACGCATAATCCTTGCTAAAAATCTCAGCGAAGCCTGTGAAATCGCAAACGAACTCGCGCCGGAGCATCTTGAAGTTGACACCAAAAATCCTGAAGAGCTCGCGGACAAACTTCGCAACTACGGTTCCCTCTTCCTCGGACAGGGCTCGGCGGAAGTATTCGGCGATTACGATGCCGGCACCAACCACACCCTGCCGACAATGGGCGCAGCCCGCTACACAGGCGGAGTATCGGTATTCAACTTCCTTAAAATCTGCACCTTCCAAAACGTCTCGTCCGAAGGCGTGACAAGAATAGGCAGAGCCGCGGTTACAATGGCTGAAAACGAAGGGCTCACTGCTCACGCCAACGCGGCAAGAATCAGGCTGAAATAACACGGCACTTTGCGCCGTTATAAAAAAAGAAGCAGACCTTTTCGGTCTGCTTCTTTTCTGTTTGGATTTTTGCGCTTATTTCGTTTTGTAGCCGTCGTATTTCTTCTGTGAGCCGGTAAGTGCTACGCAGTTATTGATCATGTCTTTAACTGACGTGCCTTTTTCCATTGTTTCAAGCCAGCCCTGTGCTTTGCTTGTGAGGGTTGCGGGCTCTGTTTTGCCAACTGACATTGTTGCTGTTGTCGGCCAGAACCAGCCGCCGTTTTCGTTGCGGCCCTGAAGCACTACGCGGATGTCGCCCTGTTTTTTGGCTGCAGGAAGGTCGATGCCCTTCTTGTTCTGGTACATAGCGACTGACGCGAGAAGACCTTCGTCGTCTTTGCGGACTCTGTTGACTACGAGAACGACTGCTGTGTCTTTGTATTCCGTCTGGAAGTTGAAGTCGCCCTGTGAGTCGCCGGCGCCGAATATAGGACCTCTGCCTTTGTACAGCGGGCGGATAATTTTGTCGACTGTTGCGACTTTACCCGGGCCTTCTGTCTGCGGGTGGAGATCATAGTCGTATTCGTTCGTGAGAACGCCGCCTTTTTCTTTGTTGGTCATAGCTGTGATGCCGTCTACGCCTTTGAGGTTCCATGCGGGAACTGTCGCGCAGATAACGTCAAGATAGGAAGCTGAGCAGAACCATACATCGATGCCGTTTTCTTCGAGGCAGACGAGGAGTTCCTGCATTTCAGGCGTTACTGTTACTGAGTTGTTGTGTTTGATTGTAAGCTGTCCGGCTTCTGACGGATATTTCTTTGAATCCGGGCTCTGCCATTTAATCTTCTTCCACTGTGTCGGGTCTTTGAGCTGTCTTTCGTGTGAAAGTTTGTGTGATTCAAGGGCGAGCTGCTGAACCTGTGCGCGTGTCATACCTTCGAAGAGGTAGCTAGTCCACGGGTAGCCGATTGCTGTTGAGTAGCTGCTTACGATTGCGTCATGGAGCCACCAGACTTTTGTTGCGAATTCTTTCCAGTCGTCTGAGTTGATCCATTCTTTCATTTTGCTTTCTTTTGAGTTGTCCGGTGCAACGTAGCCTTTATCGTAAAGTTTTTTGTAGGCTTTTGCAGCGTCTCTTGCAACTTTGGCAACCGTCAGATGGCCCCATTTTTCGCCGAGGTCCATGTTGACATCAGGAATACCTGTTGTGAGAAGCGTGTACATGCGTTCCGGTTTGGCTGCGAAACGAAGGCGTTCGAACATATAGAAATATGTTTCCTGACCGACGTCGTTGATTGAAATCGTGTTGTCAAAGTCGAATACTGCATACGGTTTGCAGTTCGGGTCGTAACCCTTGCTGTTTTTACCGTACATATCGAACATCTGGTTGATGACTTTTTTGACGTTCGGCTCCCAGTTCTTGCTTGTCAGATAAGCTGTTTTGCCTGCCGCAAATGCTGCTGACGAGAAGACCATGGCAAAAATCATTGCAACGACAAAAGCTCTTACTGATTTTTTGCTGAATCTCATGTTATTTTCCCCTTTCAAAATTTTTGTGAATTTGCTGCGTGTTGCCGTGTAGCCTATAACCTAGTTAACTGCAACTTACAGACCGAAAACTTTTGGCAGGATAAGCTTCGGAAGCGTAAGCGACAGTGCAGGCACAAACGTTGTGAGCAGAAGCACCGGCAGATATGCGAAAATAAGAAGAATCATTATCGGCTTGAGCATTGTGTTGATTTTCGCATTGCAGATGCGTCCGCTGAGGTAAAGCATAGGAGCCGTAGGAGGCGTGAGGTTGCCCATTCCGAGGTTGACGCCGAGTATGGCCGCAAAATGCACAGGATGCACTCCGAGCGACGTAACTATCGGGAGCAGAATCGGCGTGCAGAGCAGGATTCCGCTGACGTCGTCCATAAGCATTCCTATGATTATCATAAATACGTTGATGAGGATAAGAATTATATATTTGTTGTCGGTAATTGAAAGCAGCCAGTCGGCTATCTGCTGCGGCACGTCTTCCATAACCATAAGACGGCTCATCATCATAACCATAAAGAACATTACCATAACAACGCCGGTTGTTGTTCCTGTTTCAACAATTGCATCCTTAAGACCTTTAAGATCCATTCCCTTATATATGAAAAGACCAACCGGAATTGCGTAAAGCACGCTGACAGCCGCAGCTTCCGTAGGCGTCATAATACCGCCGTAGATGCCTCCGAGGATAATGACAGGCATGAGCAGCGACGGGAAACCTATTTTAATATTCTTTCTCGTGCTGATGAGCCATTCGGACATTGTCTGGGCTTCTCTGACCTTAATCGGCATGTGGCGTGTCATAACCGCGTTGCAGGTGCAGAGCAGAATAACAAGCAGAATGCCTGGGCCTACTGTTGCGAGGAAGCATGCAAGAACAGACGTGTTGCTTGACCAGGCGTAAAGAATCTGCGCTGAGCTCGGGGGAATAAGAAGCCCCAGCGGGCAGGCGGCTGCAAGCAGAGAGGCAACGTAGCCTCTTTCATAGCCTGCCGCAAGAAGTCTCGGCTGCATCATTGCGCCGATGCAGGAAAGAGTTGCGGAAGCAGAGCCTGAAATTGAACCGAATATAGCGCTTGTAACTACTGAAACAGCGCCGAGTCCGCTTCTGATGCGGCCTGTAAAGGATTCGACAACACCTATAAGGGCTTCGCCTATTTTACTTTTTTCCATAATGCCGCCTGCGAGGATAAACAGCGGCATAGCGAGAAGAACGACCGAATTGATCTGCCCGTAGGCAGCGTTCAGCAGGAAGTCCGTCTGATAGCTGAGAGAAAACGCAAGCCATATAACCGTTGCACCAAAGGAGAAAGGTATAGGCATACCGATAACAAGGCAGAATATAAGCACACCAATTCCGATAAGAACTTCAGTCATGACCTATTCTCCTTTCTGCGCTGCAAACTGCGCTTTAGTCGGCGCTTTCGCGTCGGGATATTTTGCTTTTATGCGTTCTGAAACGTAATCGCCCTCAGAGGGTTCCGTATAATAGCCTTCTTTAAAGTATGCGCGAATATTTCTGAAGAAATAATACCCGTGATAGAACTCCATAAGCAGCATACCGAGGAAAATTGCGCTGTGCGAAATGGAGATAGGTATTTTCAAAGACGTTGTAAGCGGGTTTTTCTCAAGCGACCAGAGAAGCATCTGCGTTGACCAGACAAGCACTACGGTGTTGACCGCAAGCGTCAGCGCTTCTGCAAGAAGCCCGATAGCGTCCTTTATTCTCATGTTTTTAACGTACATCTTCATAAGGTCTGCTTTGATATGGCTGTTTTCGTAGCTGCCGTGAGCCGCTCCGATAAAATAAAGCCAGAAAGCAAACAGAAGAATAATTTCATCTGAGCCGTAGAAATTGCTGCCGAGCACGTAACGCATAAAGACAGCGGCCAAAATGGTAACCGTTGACATCAAATTGCAGACTACAATAACAAAGCGTATCAGTTTAAGCAGCAGCTTCCAGAATCCTGTATCCTGTAAACTCATTTGGTGCTGCACCTCTTTCATAACAAAATTGCAAGAAAGGGTGCTTCCGTGCAAAAGTCTTGGGAGAGTTCGCACAGAAGCAGCCCTTGTAAAACATTGATTATTTGACTGATTCGGTAAGTTTTTTAAGCGTGTCTGCACCGATGTTCTTTTTAAGCTTCGGCCAGGTTACTTTTCTTACTTTATCAACGTATGCTTTCATTTCTTTGGCGCTGAGCGTTTCAACCTTTACGCCGTATTTTTTGAGATCGTTGATTGCTTTTTCGTCAAGACTCTTTGCAACTTTGTAGCTGTTGTCAGCTTCTTTGCGGAAAGCGTCCGTTACGATTTTCTGCTGTTCCGGAGTAAGCTTTCCAAACGTCTTTTTGCTTGTGAAGTAGCCTATGTTCTCGGCAAAAATGTTGTAGCAGACGTAATGCTTGATAACGTCGCGGAAATCTGAGTAGGCAAGCTGAGGGGTAAGACCGATTGCGCCGTCGCAAACGCCTGTCTGCAGTGAGCTGTAAAGGTCTGAATACGGGATTGTCGTGGCACCGAAGCCCATGTCGTTGACAACGAGGTTATAGACTTCGATTGCAGGAGCGCGAACCTTTGAAGCCTTCTTTGCCGCAGCGTCCTGATATTTTGCCGGAAGCTTCGTATAGGCAATGCCTATGAGACCTTCAACGTAGATACCCATAAGCTTGACGCCGAGTTTGTCGTGAACCTGTCCGTAGGTTTTTGAGAAATAGGACTGAGGTCCGAAAACCTTCGGGAGATCCTGATAACCGGCAACAAGATAAGGAATGAAGTTCATTTCGAGTTTTGAATCGTATTCGCTCGGAATAGGGATAAGAGCCATGTCAACGGCGCCCTTCATAAGATCCTGATAGGTAACCGTGTAGTCGCCGAGCTGACTTGACGGATAAATCTTAATCTTAAGATCGCCTTTCGTCTTTGTTTCAATTTCCTTGACTATGCGCTGAAGCGACGCATAACCCGGATGGTTGGTGTTATAGTGCGTGGCAAGGCGGAGCCTTGTCGTCTTTGCTTCTGACGGAGTTGCCGTAAAGCAAGCAAAAGCCGCTGCCAGAAGAAGAATTGAAGCTGTGATGCCAAGAATTTTCTTCATAACCTGATGCACCTCTCTTGTTTGTGTTTGCTGAAACGGTACTTCTGTGAACAGTGAAGCCTGCAGCGGCGTTTAACGGCCGCAGCAGACTTCTTTGCCGCAAATCCTAACGGACGCCTTCGCGTACGTATTTGATAAGCTGTTCTTTGTTCATTCCGGCGATGCCGAGATCCTCTGCCGTAAGACCTGCTTTGCGCCAGTCTTTTTCATGGATAATGTTGTAAATATCGATGCAGGAATTCGTTGTCGGCATTGCAACACCGAGGATTTTACCGATTTCTGACCAGGGAACAAGGCCGAACGGGCAGTCTTCGGTAAGATATCTGTCCCAAATGCTGTTGGGGCCGCAAATCGGGGTAAGCGAGATTGCGCCGTGTCCGGCTGCATAGAGCTGTTTCCAGTTAAAGCCCACAGGCATGCCGCTGAAATCTTCCATCGGTGTGAGTGAGTAGCCGAGTTCTTTGCCGACTGCTTTGCGTTCCTGGTCAAGCACGATATTGACCTTGCATGCTGACGGCGTCCAGCCGTGTTCATAGACGAAGAAGTTGAAGAGATGATGTTCGATTGACGTTACGGAAAGGAGACACGGACCTGTGTGCCACGCCGGGTTAACTATTGAAAGTCCGCTTTCGAGAACGTCGTTGTAAACCTTAACGAACGGGAAGAGGTCTTCGCGCATTTCATCAATAAGCGCGGGACCTGCGCTTGCCGGCATAAAGCCGATATTGACGTCGTTTCTTCCGTAGAATTCTACTCTGCCTTCGCCTTTAAGACGCGTGTCGTACGGCAGGTTGTTGACATCGGCGATAACAGGGCAGTTCTCTTCGCCGAACACTTTGCGGAGCTGAAGAGCTGCAAATGCGCCGGGGAATACTACGATGATCTGGTCTTTTTTGACCTTGCCTTTAAGAAGCTGGGCATAATCGCCGTGTGCAAACGCCGGTGTTACGAGAACGATGTAGCGGCAGCCTTCGATTGCCTTTTCGATATCGTCCGTTACCATGTTGAGTTTTACGGGACCCGGTTTTTCAAACAGACCTGTCATTTCTATCGTCTGCGTTTCAAAGACCTTTTTCATTTTGTCTTTGAACTTCGGCATTTCATAGAAATTAACCGTGTGACCTTTCACCGTGAAATCGGCTGCCATTGTATGTCCGCCGTTTCCGCCTCCGAGTATTGCTATCTTTTTCGGTACCATTCTAAAGGACCTCCTGTGTGTATTGAATAGTGGTTTGTTCTAAGACGGCATTCTGCTGTCATTGAAATTATAGATTATTTTTACGGCAAAAAGCCATATTAAATCTCACAAATTTTAAATAAAATAGCGCTGTCTTTTTGTACAAACAGCACAAAAAAATCGCCGGCTTCCGCAGCAGGGCGAAACCGGACGATTTACAACGTTATACGCTGAAATACGGCTAAAACGTCTTTGACCGCAGTGCTATATACACTGCCACTGCATTGTTAAAATCGTGCAAATCAATGCCCGTAACCTTTTCAAAGCGGCTGAGCCTGTAACAGAGCGTATTCTTGTGAATATTCAGTCTGCGGGAAGCAAGCGTCTGGTTAAAATTCGACTCACACCACACACGCGCAAGCTTCATAAGCTCCGGACAGTCTCTCTGGCTGCGCAGACTGCCGAGCTGCTCATTCGCGAAATTGTCCAGCACAGTCTGAGGAATGCGGCATATCAGCTTTTCGAGATTAAAATCATCTATATAAAGACAGCTTGACGGACAGCGCTCAAGCGCCACCTCCCACGAAAGCTTTGCGTCCTCGTAGCTTCGCTTCAGTTCCTCCGGAGTTAAAGCTTTCCTGCCTATGCCTGCCGTCAGACAGAAACCGCACTGCCTCATCTGCTCCTCCAGTTCGCTGAATTTTTTCTTCAGACGGTCAACGTAGTCGCCGCCTGCGCTTTTCAACGCCGCAAACACAACGTAGCGTTCTTCCCCGACGCTGATTCTTATATCTTCAGCTCCGCAGAACTGCTGTTTGACCATAACGTGATAATCAAAACTTAACACCGGCGATACCTGTTTCAGTTTTCTGGCGTCCGGCACCTCAAGGTTGCGGTAATCAAGATAAATCACGGCACGCGGTATGCTCATGTCATATCCGAGCATAGTGCAGTGGGAGAGGAAATTTTCTCCGGACGCTGCGCTGCCGTCAAAATTAATAAGTTCTCGCAGCAGTTCAAGTCTGTCTTTATTTTTCAAAATGGCAGAATCCTTTATCAGCTCGGTTCTCACAAGCATTTCGGCAAAAATCTTTATAAGGTTGCCGTACTTTGACACCTCGTCAGGAGTTCCTGTTATGCCTACGGTTCCAACCACCTCGTTATTTATCGTTATCGGCATTGTAACTCCGGGCTGAGTTCCCGAAAGCCGCGCGGCAGCTTTACTGTCGTGATAGAGCTGTCTGCCGTACTTCACAGACTCAAGAGACGCCTCATGAAAAGAGCCGCACCTTCCTTCCTGTGACGAACCTATAATAATTCCCTTCTGATTTGTAATAATGACCGAATAATTAATAATTTTGCTTGCCTGCTTGCAGATACTCTGAGCAATACGCTCCAGCATAATTGCCGTCCCCCTCCGGACTGAATTTACCTGTACATATTATATACTTTTTGTACTAAAGCTACAATATACCATACAAAATTTAATAACCTGCAGCGGCTTGCTTGCAATAACCGGTTCTCTTTTGTAAAATATACCCGTTGAAAGCACACCAGTCTTGAAAGGAGACACTCACATGAAAATGAAAAAAATTGCTGCCGTACTGCTCGTTGCAGTCTTCACGGCACTTTGCGCTCTCTCGGCAGGCTGCGCCGCAGAAAAAGCGCCGAAAGTTAAAGAAAGCAAACAGTCAAAACAGATTCGCAGCCAGTTCCAGAAAATAATGCACAGCTGGATTCGTTCAGAGAACAGGCGCGACACCGAAAACAGCCAGACAAGCTACGTGGAAGTAGAAGCAGCCTTTTTCTCCCCCGAATATATCGAAGCACACGTTCAGGATCAGGCACAGAAAAACCTTTGGACAGAACAGGAGCTTGAAGACTACAAGTACAAATATCTGCAGACGCTCCAGCTTGACAAAATGATACCGTTCCTTATTCACATTGACAACTCTGCAGAAGCGATGCACATGGCGCCCTTTGACAACATCGTCAAAATGCGCGTGGGCGGAAAAACCTACAAGCCTGTAGACTACGACAAACGCTTTAACTTCCGTCTCATGGGCGAAATAGAAGGACTTGTATTCTTCCCGCGCTACGACGAAAAGACAGGCAAACCGCTTATCCCAGAAAAAGGCGGTACCGTACAGCTTGAGTTCAACTCCTTCATGAGTCCTATACTCAAAAGCAACATAAACCTCATGTGGTCGCTCGGCAACCAGGACATCAGCAGACTTTACCAGGGCAAAACCGCAGCCAGACTTGAAAGCGGACGTATGCTCGAACGCCTCGAAAAGCTCAGAAAAGAAAAAGAAGCGATCGATGCCAAAGCCGGCACAATGCAGCAGGAAATCGACACCATTCAGAAACGTCTGGACGATCTGCAGAAAAAAATGTAACCGTCAGTTCTTAAATAAAAAACTCACCGGCGAAAACCGGTGAGTTTTTTGTTCAACGCATAGGCTTACAACAGCTTTTTGGCACGGTAGACGGAATTTTTGCCTGCGCCGATTTTTTCAAGGTGTCCCCTTTCAAGCATTCCGCGAAGCAGCAAAATTGCCGTTGCCTGAGAGACTGAAAGCGTTGCCTGCACCTCTCTGCGCGTCGTGAAGCCATTTTGGCTGCACAGCGACAAAACGGCATTTTCCCTTTCCAGACGCACAGCGTCGCACGGCAGCACAACAGGCTCTGCCGCCCTGCCGAATAACTTTTGTCCGCTGCGGATTTCCTGTATGCGGCAAAGGCTGCTGTCCGTCTTTTTATCGGTATAATTCAAGTTTGGCAGCACGGTCTTGAACGCGTTTGCCGTTATTATAAATTCAGGCATTTTGCCGCTGCCCTTATAACAGTTGATTATTTTCATAATTCCTGTGCCGTAGGCTTCTATCAGTTTCAGCCTGTAAAACACGTTCGCAAGCTTCGGATTGCGTGCGGACGAAACGCCGATCATGATATCTTCCCTGCTGACACCATTTGCCAGTCCTCCGACAGATACAAATTCCATTCTGTCGTCAAATATTGATACGAGGGCAGGGGCGTTAACGGCATATTCCCTGTGAACTATGGTATTGAGCAGCGCTTCTCTCACCGCCTCTTCGGGATAATCTCTCCTGTCCACCCTGTACAGTCCCGAAATTTCGGCATGGAGCCTGTTGTATCTGTCAAGAAAAGCATAGCCGCGGTCAAGCTGCTCCAGCAACGAACCCGTTTCATCGCTTCTGTCCCTGAAAATTGTTTTGTCCGTGCCGTCAAACAGCGCAAGCTTAAGACTTACTTCGCACTGGTCAGACAACAGGTACGCAAGATTGGTGAACACACCTCCGCTGTTGATAAACCGGAGACTTTTCCGCGAGTTTTCGTCAAATTTAACGCCGAATTTCTGAAAATATTCTGCAGTCTGTTCAAAAGTCAGTTCCTGTTTTGCCGAAACAGCGTCTTCAAAACTGTCCCCAGCGCTTTCTCTCAGCATTGCAAAAATCGACAGCTCGTCCGCTGCTACGGTAGAAGCGCCGTGCCTGACAAAAACACCCTGCGGGCTTATTCCTTTGCCTGCGATAAAGTACGGACGCAAGGTTCCTCGCCGGACGCTGATTTTTATAACGGTTTTGTTGTCAAGAATCTCGCAGCCGCACTCCGTAAAGCGCGTCAGGTCGGGGCGTATGGCGTCGCGTATTGTGTTTGCAACGCGCTGCAGGGTTTTGTCGGCGTCAGAAATTCCGCATACGGCGCCGTCGTCTTCTATGCCGATATACAAAACGCCTCCGTCGCAGTTGGCAAACGCCGCTACAGTTTTCTTTATTTCTTCCGTAAATTCTCTTTTAAACTCCACGCCGCTGCCCTCAAACACCGCGCTCACTCCCTGCTGATTATTATCCGCTTTTAATGATTACAATATTATTATAATGATTATATTCTTATTGTCAAGAGGTTAAAATAAAACGGGCAAAAAACAGGAACCCCGTTAAAGAGTTCCTGTTTAGTCAGGCAAAGTATTCCAAGTTAGAATTTGACGCCTATCCTAAAGCCCATTCCAAGTCTCTCAAATTTGCCGTTTAAGACGGATACTTTTGAATATTTTGAAAAACTATCCGCCTTAACTTGCAAATTTCATAAACAGATTGTACAATACAGGTACTGATAAGGGTGGTGACGGATATGTTCAAAGACATCTACACCAGAAGGTTCTATCTGGACAAAATACGCGGCTTTTACAAAAGCGATTTAATCAAAGTCATAACGGGCATCAGACGCTGCGGCAAATCGTGCTTTCTGAAATCAGTAATGAATGACCTTGAGGCACAGGGGGTTGCGCCGGAGGATATTATTTACATTGATTTAGACAGCCACGGCTACAAAAGCATAAAAACAGCAGACGCGCTTGACGCTGTGATTATGAAGCAAATTACAGACAACAGCTATAAATATATTTTTATAGACGAAATACAAAACGTACAGGATTTTGAAACAGTTATAAACGCCTTCAGAGAAGAAGGCAGCTGTTCTATATTCATTACAGGTTCAAATTCTTATCTTCTCAGCGGCGAACTTGTAACTAAACTGACAGGAAGATACATTGAAATTGAAATGTTCACACTGAATTTCAATGAATATCTTGAGATGAAACACTTTCTCGGCAGACAAACAGGAAATATAATGGCAGAATTTACCGAGTATATCAACAACGGAGGATTTCCGAAAACACTGGAATTTGACAGTGCCGCCGACAGGGAAATATACCTTGGCAGTGTTATACAGCAAATAATCCGCAGAGACATAAAACAGCGCCGCAAAATTAGAAACTGGACAGCCTTTGAGAAGCTTATGTACTATCTTTTTAATAATTTCGGTGCCCCCGTAAGCCTCACAAACATACTGAACTACTTCAACAAGCAGGAAAAAATTGCGATACAGCCGGAGACTGTCAACAGGTATATGGAAATACTGGAAAATGCCAAACTGCTTTATAAATGTCCCCGGTTTGACACAAAATCCAGAAAAGCCCTGCATTTTGAACAAAAATACTACCTTGCAGATTTAAGCATCTGCTATGCAAACAATGTTGACCGCAGAATTAACTATGGACATGTGCTTGAAAATGTTTTGTACACCTATCTGAGGTCAAAAGGTTACTTGCTGAGCACAGGCAAAGTCGGACACCTTGAATGTGATTTCATTGCGCGCAAAAAAGCTGATTACAGCTACATACAGGTTTCAATGTCAATTGCCGACAAAACCGTTGAAGACAGAGAATACAGACCATTTACCGCAATAAAAGACAACTATCCGAAGTATCTCTTTACACTTGACCCGTTGCTGCAAAAACGGGACGGTATAATTCACAGAAATCTTGCGGACTTTTTAGCCTCAGATTCCGAACTGTGATAGGTAAACCGAGCGCAAAAAACAGGAACCCTTGTAAGGGTTCCTGTTCAGGGGATGAAGCAAAGGCGTGAAAAGTTCACAAGCCTTCGTCATTTCTGATTAAAAAGGGGGCACGTATGTGCCCCCGATATTGTTAATTAGATTAACAATTAGAATTTGACGTCGGTGCGGAAGAAGAGAACACCGTCTTTGCCGTTGTGATCCCAACCGTTCCAATCGCCATAGTCATACCAGTCATAGCCGAGTGTGCAAGTGACTGCGGGATTAAGCTTGTAGGAGGCATTGATACCGTATGCTTTTGTCTTGTCAGCGCCTTCGATGCTGTTGTCAAGCTGCATAAACATAAGTTCTGTTGAGAACTTCTTCGTCCATTTCTGGGCTGCGCGGATGTTCCAAATTTTGTATTTGGCATCTCTTGTGGGTTTTGAACCCCAGAAAAGACCTTTGTCGGAGTCTGCCTTGAAGCCGAAGCTGTATGCCGTAACACCGCCCTGACCTGAACCGAGGTTACCAAGGAAATGTCCGGTTGCCTGAGCATATTCGACCCACAGTGACGTGAATTTAAGTGCCGGCTGTTTAATGTCAAGGACAACTTTCCATGCATTTTCGCTACTTGATGAGTCAAATGTATCTTCTGCAAGTTTCTGCCAGTAGTAAGCGCCTTTGAGGGCGATATCCTGTGTAAATTTGTAACCGGCGTAGATACCATAGGTATGGACATGTCCACCCTTAATACCATCGAACTGCATCCAGTTTGCAAGTCCAGCGAGGAACCATTTATCTGTTACATAGTCAAGTTTAAGAGCATAGTTCATTGACGTGCACTGAGCCTTATCACCCCAAAGAGCCTGCTCACCTTCGTTGTTATAGTTACGGTAGATAACACCTACCAATGAGACTTTGTCCCATTTTTTCTTGAACTCAAAAGCATCGCCACGGTAGTCACCCCAGAGTGAGTCAAATGCATTGACGAGACCGTATTCGCCTTCCCAGTCCCATGAGAAACGTCCGATTCTTGCATTGAGTCCCCAGAACGGGAGCTTTGTGCCAATGTAGAATTTGTTCCATGACATCTGTTTGATATCGCTCTGTCCACGCTGTGTTCCGCTTGCCGCCCATGCGCCGACACGGAATTCTGAATCGAAGTACGTATCTTCCGTTATCTGGCGGCGGAAATACAGACGCGCGTATTCTTTTGTGAATTCTTTTGTCGTTCCATGATTTTCTTTTTGGTTAAGGAACTGTGATTTTTCATCCTGATCGCCGTTTGTGAATTTCGCGTCAAATTTGAAGCGTCCGCTGATCTGCCAGCTGCCGATGCCTTTTTCGAGCTTCGTTACGCGTTTGTCGAGTTTGTCGGTTTTCGCGCCGAGTGCTGCG
>JAGHTZ010000057.1 GCA_018065065.1 Candidatus Equadaptatus faecalis
AGGCTGTTTGTCAAAGGGGTGCTGTACAACAAAAACGGCACGCTCACGCTCGTCAGCTTCAACAAGGCGGAATACCCCGACAGAATAATCGACCCCGAAAATCAGGACGTCAGAATCCTCGGCAAAGTCCTCTACATCGTCCCCGACCTGCAAAAAGTCGCAGGAGTGATATAAACATAAAACAAACGGCTTGGAATTTTTTGCTGTCAGCTGTCTGCTGTCCGCTGTCGGCGCTCCGAAGGGGCATTGTTTGCTGTACCCTTTTGCGGATTTGCGTCTGTTAATCTGCATGAGGGCACAGAACGTACCAACTGTAACCATGTCAGGCAGAAAGAAATTCTCCCTGAGAACGAAAACGGCAATGCCTGTTTTCTTCCCGACACAGAATTTTCCAATGCAAGATACTAAACACAAAACAAAAGCGGGGGACTGAAATCAGTCCCCGCTTTTTGCTATTCTCTGTTTCTTTATATCCTGTCTCGCGTGCCTCGCAGTAAGACAAATATTTTTTATCCGTCTTCCTGCGGAAATCCGTCAGGAGCAGGTTTTGCGCAGCCTGTGCCCCGTAGGGGTAGATCCAGTGTCTTTTCCTTTTCTGACGGGCTTCGCCCGCGAAGCCGCTGGATTCTGCACTTCCGCTCCGCTCCATGCAGAATGACAGACATTTTTATTGTTTCTTCAAGGTTTTATCTTTTCAAGCTTTTAGCTTATCGCTTAACGCTTCCAGCTTACCGCTATTTTTTCTTTCTGTAAAACATTCCGAGAACGCCAAGCAAGGCGAGTGCGCCAAATCCTGCGTTGCAGCCTGAGCTGCTGTCCTTTGAACGTTTTGCGGCTTCAAATATGCCGCTGGCGATCGGTGTTCCTCCGGGCGTTTTACTCAGCGTTACTGTGCCTTCAAACTTATTTTCTTCTGTCTGAGAGTAACGTGCGCTCACAAAACCCACAATTTGTTGTTCACCCTCATGAGTATCATAGTACAGCGGAGCCGTAAAAGACACTTCCTCTCCGGGGTTATAAGGGTCTTTCTTAAATTTTTCTCCTAAATCCATGGGACCTTCAAAATAACTTGAAAAGGTCTCTACCGTGCCGTCAGGAAGTTCATACTTGAGGCTTGATCTGACAGACTCCACCGCTCCGCCCGCGATACGTTCTTTGCCGGCTTCTTTCTCGCTGTCAGCCGCTGTTATGGTGATGATTCCTGTCTGTTCCGCGCTGATCTTAACAGGAACCCCGTCAAACGTATCAGTAAATTCAGGTAATGTGATAGTATAATTCCACTCCCCGCCAACTTTCCAAACAGCCTTTTGTTCTTCCTGTTTTCCCTGTTCTTCTGCGCCGTCCTGTCCGGCAGGTTTCACTCCCCTGTCGTAGCCCGGTGCGTCATTCCCTGTGAACAGCGGCGATTTAAGGCTGATTTGCAAAGCGGGACGCACGCAACATTCATCGCTGACATATGTGAATTCCTCCATGTCACCGTCAACATCGACATACATCGCTTCGGTTTTAAGATTGGGGTTGGGACGAGGCGAACGCAGCCACCATCTGACCCCTATGGTGCGAACATTTTGGGGCAGTTCTTTTGCTTCGTCTGTTGAAAGCAGAAACAGTTTGTCCGATGTTATTCCTACATCCCACATATAGTGTTGTGCTATATATTCATTGCTGACTGCCCGTCTGTCCTCTCCGCCGTTTATCTGTTCCCATGTCATTTTTGAACTTTTGCCTGTTCCGACATATCCCGACCATGACCACTCCGGATCGTACTCCATCATAGTGTTTTCCAAACTGCTTCCGCTTGTGCGGACCAATTTTCTGATTTCCGAAGATTGATACCTGTTCGCTTTGTAATCAAAGTTGTGCACTAAAAATTGGGTATCATATCTGTTCTTTTTTATCGGCTCCGTCACTATGACATAGGCGTATTCACCGTCTGTTTTCCACAGAGTCCAGTTTATTCCCAAAAAGTCTGCCGTACTGCCGATTTTGTACGTCTGCGAAGCTTCGTCCCAAAACGCCCTGTCTCCGGCAAACCCCGGCGAGCAGAAGGCAAGAACAGCACCGGTCAGAATTAGAACTGCGAAAAGTTTTTTGAATTTGCTCTGCATGACATATACCTCCGAAATTTTATAAAAATCAATTACTCTAAAACCTTAAGGGCGCACTTAGCACATACTGTCGCTGCGCTCCGTACTCAAGCGGGAATTGCCCGGTAAAACGTTTGCCTCACTGCGTTCGGCACAGGCGGGCAATT
>JAGHTZ010000058.1 GCA_018065065.1 Candidatus Equadaptatus faecalis
TGAACGGAAGGTGTTCAATATGGCAGGCAGTCTTACAAGAAAACAGTTCGATATCCTTGAAATCCTTGAAAAAGAAAAGCGTGCTCTTACGCAGCGTGAGCTGGAAGAAAAAACGGGCTTTTCATTAGGCACGGTCAACAAACTTGTCAAAGAAATGACGGAAGCAGGCTGGATTAACGAAAACGGCATAACAGCACAGGGACTTACGCAGCTTGAACCGTACCGCGCAAAAAGAATAATCTTTGTTGCGGCCGGCTTTGGCGAAAGACTGGTGCCCATTACGTTTAACACGCCGAAACCGCTTGTACGCGTTCACGGCATTCGTCTGCTTGACCGCCTTATAGACGCGGCGCTCAAAGCCGGAATAGAGGAAATATACATAGTGCGCGGATACCTTGCCGAGCAGTTTGACCAGCTGCTTTACAAATACCCTATGGTAAAATTCCTTGAAAACCCGATATACAACGAAGCAAACTACATATCCTCAGTACTTGTGGCACGCTATCTGCTCAGCAACGCCTACGTATCGGAATCAGACCTTCTTGTACACAACCCTGAAATCATAAAGAAATACAACTACTGCTCAAACTTCCTGGGATTCAAAGTTGACCGTTCGGACGACTGGTGCTTTGACGTCAAAAACGGAATTATCACGGAAGAAAAAATGGGAGGAACAGACTGTTATCAAATGGTAGGCATATCCTACTGGGACGAAGCGGACGGAAAGAAACTTGCCGGTCACGTCAAAGAAGCATTTGAACAGCCGGGTGGCAAAGAACTTGCGTGGGAATTTGTCCCGATGCGTGTATTCAAAAAAGAATATCAGGTAGAACTCAGAGAATGTAAGGCATCAGATATTCAGGAAATAGACACGTTCAGGGAGCTAAAAGCGGTAGATAAAACGTATGACATATAAAAAAAGCATAGGATATACCCCAAAGGGCACGCGCGAAATATGAACCAAAAGAACCAAACGGCTGTGAAACAGTATCTTTAAGGAAAAGAAGTGAATACGTATGGAGAAAAATGCTGAATTAAGAAAACACTTAAGCCCGATGCACGTATGGGCAATAGCTTTTGGCTGCATAATAGGCTGGGGCTCGTTTATTAACCCGGGCAAAAAATTCCTTCCAAACTCAGGTGTTGCCGGAACGGCAATAGCCATGATTTTGGGCGCTCTTGTTATGGTTATACTCTCTTTCAGTTATGCCTACATGGTACCCAAATATCCGAAAGCCGGAGGCGAATATACGTTTGCCAAAATGTGCTTCGGCAAACTTGCAGCCTATGTCTGCGGCTGGTTCCTCGTAGCGGCGTATCTTACAAACGTTCCCATGAACTCAACGGCAATAGGGCTTATCGTTGACGGGCTTGACGGAAGCGCCGACATACTCAAATTCGGCTTTCATTACACCATAGCAGGTTTCAGTGTCTATATGGGCGAAATGCTTTTTGCTATGGCGATACTCATATTCTTCGGCTACATGAACGTACTCGGAGTAAAAAAAGCCGGTTTCATACAGAGTATTCTTTCCTCACTGCTTGCTGTTTCTGTTTTTTTCCTAGTCATTGCCGCGCTTGTCAGCAGCAAAGCAAAAGGAATCAACATGGTGCCGATCTGGGGCTTTGACAAAGCGGCGGCGATGTCCGCAAACGCAACGATGGCAAATATAAACGAATTTGCGCACACAGGAACGAGAGGCATACTTTCCGCTATACTTGCTACCTTTGCAATAGCGCCGTGGGCATACGTCGGATTTGAAACTATTCCGCAGGCAGCGGAGGAATTCAATTTCCCGTTTAAAAAAGTTATTTTCATAATGATAATAGCAATAGCCTTTGGCTGCTTTGTGTACACGGCTAACAACACCGTAGCGGCGGCTGTGCTTCAGAACTGGCCGGAAAGAGTTATGGCAGGAGAATGGGTACTGCTGATAGCAGGAGAAGAACTGCTCGGCAGCTTCGGCAAGGTTCTTATAGGCGTTGCGGTATCCTGCGCTGTGCTTTCGGGAATAATGGGCTTTTATCTTGCCTCGTCACGCCTTATGTTCTCGATGGCACGCGACGGCTATATTCCGGAAACCTTTGCGAAAATTGACCCCAAATACGGGGTGCCGAGAAACGCGATAATTTTCTGTACACTGATTTCCCTGAGCGGGCCTGTGCTTGGCAGGGAAGCGCTTGGCTGGTTTGTTGACATGTCGGCGATAGGTGCCTCAATCGGCTTTTTCTTCAGCAGCGCCTCAACGCTTGTAACACTGAAACGCGACAAAGACGGCACTGTGCTGCTCAAAGCGGCAGCCTTGCTTGGAATAGTCTTTTCCGCGATATTTGTAATTTTGCAGCTGATACCTATTCGCGGACTTAAAGGAGTCCATTTCGGGAAAGAAAGCTATATTATGCTGCTGATATGGATTGCACTTGGCGCGTGGTTTTATGTAAAAAGGGAAAAGAATATTACTGATATACGGTAATTTGTAATTTTGTCCGTATGATAAAGCAACAGCCGGTTTGTGTAGAACCGGCTGTTATTTTTGAAAATCTGTGTTGCGGACGAAGCGGGCGTTGCCGTTTTCGTCCGTGACGATGTCGTCCTGATGTTCGACAAGCGAGCAGTGAAGGACAATATTGTTGTTGTCGTTGTCCCTGTAGATTGAGATTATCGGAACAAAGCCTTTTTCTTTCATTTCGGACGGGATAATCCTGTTTATGTCCCTGCCGAAGAGCTGTTTCATTTCAAGTCCGAGAGGCAGGCTTCGGCAGTATTTCAGCCTTTGCCGTCCTGCAACCTGAAAACGCAGCGTTTTGTGCGTTTTAAGATTTTTTCTTACAGTTTTTCCTTTGCTGTTTTCAATTTTTTTTGGACGCAGTCTGCCTTTCTTTTTGAGCATGGCGTCTTTTTTCCTCAACATTGTTTTTCCTCCTTATAATTCACATGCGCACTTAGCCGTACAGCCGCATACGCGGCTTTAGCCGAACGCTCATACTTCGCTTAGCCGAACACTGACGCTTGGAAAAAGCTTCAAGTGCGCACCCGGAACTAAGCGCTGAGCATTTAACGCCAAGCACGTTTTTTGTTTCATATTTGTTTCTCATCGCGTAATCCCGCGATTTTAATACGCCTGCCGCGGCAGGCAAATCCCTGTTGTGACAGTGAACGGCGTTTTTGATTTGGAGCCCGGACGTCACCCGACGCCCGTTACCGAAGGTCTCCACTTCATTACCTTGCCGGTAGCCGGTTTGCCGCAACCCGATAGGAATCCGCACCACGTAATGCGTGAGAGATGATTTAACGAAATCTGTCTGCCGAGAAACGGCCGCAGATCAGACCTCGGCAGGTCTTACAGCCGTTTCAGAAAGATTTCGCCGGATTTGGCGCTGTGCGCCGATGTCAGTTATAAGCGTTAAGCTTGAAGCTATAAGCGTCAGAACCTTTAAGGGCGCACTTAGCACCTAGCACCTGGCACTTAGCACTTAGCATTTAGCACTTAGCACCTCGCATTTAGCTTGCAGCTTATACTCTTGCTTACGCTCGGTATTCCCTACGGTCATGTGCTTATAGCCTGCAGCGTATAGCCTATAGCGTATTTATCCCCTTCTCCTTCTCACCCCTCTACTATAATAAATACAAAAAACGGAAAATTTTACCGCCTCCGCAGACGCCGATGCTGCAAGGCTTTGCGATTTTAAGCCGCTGTTTGCAAGGCTTTGTGGCATATTGACGGTGGGTTTTTTCCTGCTATTATATACATGCGCCCGGCGAAGGCACCCCAGCCGCAAATATACCGGACGCGAAACTCTAAGCACCACCGGCGCCCTCAGAGGCGGCAGTTGCGCAAAGCATTTTTCGGGAACGAAACGGCAGATGTCCTGAAGGCGGCTTTGCGTGATCACGTAAAATCGGGCGGTGGCAGCACCAAACTTCGACTAAGTGCGAAAGCAGAGTACAACTGAACATTCCGGATTTGTTCCGGCTGTGTTTGTTGTACTCTTTTTTTATTTTAAGGAAGGATTTTAAAAACGCGCCGGAAAAAATATTTTAGGATACGGCAAAATCGCTGTTTGCAATGGTTTGCAAAATCCTGTATTCGCGAAGCATTGCAATTGCCGGCTTTTTTGATGAGTGAATTTACGCCCCCGATTGTATTTATGTAAGTGTAAGGGGGAAGAGAAAACTGTACGCTATAAGCTGCAAGCTATAAGCTATAAGCAAAAAACAAAAAGCTAAAAGCCTTAAAGGTTTTGCGGCATATAGCCTATAGCTTACAGCTCGAGTGAACGAAGTGAACGAAAGTGAGGTGAAACGAAATGGCACAGTTTGAAAACGAGAGCATGTCGATGAAATTTTCGCTTACAGTTGACGATGCCAAGAAAACGGTATCTGTAAGTAAGATTTCGCCGACTGCGACGGCAAACACGCTCAGCACAGTTGCGGGCAGCTTCAAACCGCTGTTTGTCAGCGAGCCGAGTGCCGTCAAACGCAACAGCGTGGATCTGATAGAAGATTAGCGCTTACGCGCTCATCTTCTATCAGGAGCGACGAACGAAGAACCAAATTCCCGTCTTCCTGCGAAGCCCAAAGGGCTTGCGCAGGATCCAGTGACGTTACGGGCGAAGCCCGTTAGAAATAAGCCCCTGCGGGGCAAAGACATACCCATACTGGGCACAGGCTGGATTCTCGCTACGGCTGTCGCCGTCCGCAGAAAGACTAATAAAAAGGTTCTAACGCTTAACGCTTCAAGCTTAACGCTTACAGCTCGAGTGAACGAAGTGAACGAAAGAGAGGTGAGAACTTATGAAAAACGCAATAACGACTACGAGAAAGCTCAAAATGAAATTTCTCAAGAATGATGGAACGGAACACAACATAATCCTGAACTACGTCAAGGACGGACTCAAAGAAGGTTCGGGCGCACAGCTTGTAAAAACGGCGATGGACGAAGTTGTGTCACAGCAGCCGATAACCGGAGGCATAGCCTCCGCAAACGGCGCGGAGGTTGTTGAAACCGTCACGACGGACGTGGAAATGTAGACGTAGGATAGAAAGGGCAATGACTATAAGAAGCAATTACGACAAAAAACAATGACAAGAAAGAACAATGACAAGAAAAAACAATGTCAAAAGTAATTGCATTTCTTGGTAATTGCCCCTTTTAGTAATTGGGTTTTTTGGTAATTGTCCCTTTTAGTAATTGGTTCTTTGTGTAATTGGTTTTCTTGGTAATTACCCCTTTGGTAAGGTTTTACGGGCGAAGCGAGTGTATATCATTCCCGTATGGCGGAAGGCCTGCGGTTGAGACGGCGCAGCGTTTCTGCGCAGAAAGAGGATTGTTTTGAAGAAGAAAAAGATTTTTGACGTTATCGAAACGGCGGACAATTTTGAGGAAGACGCAGCGTTTTCCGATGAGGATTGCGGCGGACGGGACGTTCCCGATTTTGAAGAACAGAGGCACGATATTGATTTTTACGGCAGAAAGCCTGTTTCGGACGGGGAATTTGCCCTTATGTCCGACGGGGAAAAGCGTGAGGAGCTTGTTGTCAGGTTCAGGCCGCTGTGTATTAAAACGGCGAAAACGTACGCCTACGGCGGGGTGAATTTTGAAGACCTGTTTATTGACGCAGCGATTCTGATTCTTGAGGTAATCGACCGCTGGAGCGTTGACGATCCCGACATCGCCTATCACATTGCAAGCAGAGTGAGATCCGGTGTTTCGCGGGCAGGAAAAAAGGAGAGGGACGTATGCGGTTCCTTCCTGCCGTTTGAAGAAAAATGCGACGGCGAAATCGTTGACGGGGAAGAAATTGCAGACGGAGTGCTGATGACGCAGCGGATATGCGGCGATATGGAGCGGTATCTTGACGGCGGCGAGCTTGAAACGGCAAAACTGTATTTTGACTGTCCGGATATTTCACAGCAAGAGGCCGCAGAGCTGCTCGGCGTTTCACAGCAGACGGTGAGCAGACGGATTGGTGCCGCAAGACGGAGGCTTGAGCCGCTCAGAGCGGAATACGCGGCAAAGACAGGGAAGAAAAAGAAGAATTTTATTGCTGCTTATCAGGCAGAAAGAAGAGGGAGGTAATGCCGGTGACGGTTAAATTTGTTCACGTTGACACTCATATACCAAAGGAGCTGCACAGGGCGTTCCGCAGGGCGCTCGGCTTCAGAGGCGCCACGGCAAAGGACGTTCTCGGGGAACTTATTGAAGAGTACGTCAACAAAACGGCAAGAGAGTGCGCAAGGTTTTAGAATAAACGGTGAGTGAGCCTGTAAATGTTGTTCGCCGCCGATGGCTGTTAAAAAGTTCTTGGACAGCAGATGCCCCGCTTTTGCGGGGCATCTTTTGCAGCAAAATTTTCGTAGAAAAGAATTACTGCCTGTATAGTGAATTTTTACTGCCGGCGGTGTTGAGCAGGGTTATAAATATTGACCAGTAGAAAACTAAAGAGGTGCGGTCTGTGAGATATTCATTTTCAACTAAACTTGAAGCAAGTAAACCCGCTGTGATTATGACACTTGTAAAAGGAATACACAACAGAGCGCGTGTTTTGTAAATTTGTGATACTGCGAATGCGGATATCACAATCCAAATTGTGTACAGTAATAAAGCCGCAGGTATTCCTGCCTCAAAAGCCGCTTGAAGAAAAGTATTATGCGCGTGTCCGTGCTGTGTTGAGCAATGGTTCTTAAAAACCTCGCGTCCGTAGCCAAACAAAGGCTTTTGTTTTATTGCTGTTATCGCATCTATCCAAATATGGTACCTATGGTTTGACACGTGTTCAATGTCAAAGCTTTTGCCGGTTTCGTTGCGCAACTGGTTAAACTCTCTGTTAAGCATAGTCTGTAATGACGGACTGTAACGTGCAGCAACAAAAACTCCAAAAGCGGAGAGCAACAGCGCCGCGGCAAAAAGCGCAAATATTTTGACGAATTTTTTTCTGTCTGAAATTAGCAAAATTATGAAAAGGGCGGCAATCTCTGCCGCAAAAGCAAGCCTGTAAGTCGTAACTCCTGCGAGCATCGTGAATATTAAAGTTGTCAATAGCATTGCAAAACAGAAAAGACGCATAAACAAATTCTTTACTGTTAGAAGTATGTGTATGTACCAAACGGAAAATCCTGACATTAAACAACCGAATATGTACGGACTGTGAATTATTGGCCAGTCTATATAACCATTGCCGAGATTGTAATTAAACTTTATTTTAAAGCAGTATGCAAGCGCGATCAGGGAATAAAGAAAGCACGCCGTGATTGAAAAATTTTTGAGGTTGCGGACAAAAAAGTCGTCCTTGGCAAAAAGCAGCGTCGCGCAAATCCAAAGCGTCAGCTCAACAGGGCGGACGGCGTCGCGCAGGCGTACGGGCAGCGGGTTTTCGCCGAAAATGACTGGAATGACAATCATCCATGCGCAGAAAAGCGCCAGAATACAGCCGGTGATTTTTTGCCCGCGCGTCCAGTTGAATTTAAAATTCTCTTTTGTCAGGCAGAAAAGAGCCAGAACACCCAAAACAATGCGAATAATGTCGCCGGCGAACAGTCCGAAGCTTACCGCCGCCGCGAAAATTATCTGTCCGAGCCTGAAACGGCTGAATTTATCCCCGAAAAGTCTCTCAAACATACTGCTGCCCCCAATTTCAATCTGCGAATATTATAGCACTGTTTGCCGTTTGAGACTTGCGCTATGCTGTACGAAATTTCAGCGTTGTACACAGAGCGTGATTTTTCAAGTGTGAGCAGGTGTTGTGAAAGCAAGATTGACAATGAAGTGATTTTAGATATAATCAACATGTAAATATTGTTCGCCACCGAGGGCGGCTTATAAGTACTTGGATTTCCCGTATTGTTCGC
>JAGHTZ010000059.1 GCA_018065065.1 Candidatus Equadaptatus faecalis
GTGTTAGGCACGCCGCCAGCGTTCGTCCTGAGCCAGGATCAAACTCTCCGTTTGATTCTGGATCGTAACTCATTGTCATTTACTGGCTCCGCTTTTTTCAAACTGGTTTCTTCTCTTTTTTGCCCTTATTCATCTGTCATGGTGCCTGCCGGCGCCGTTTCCGTTACCCGGGTTTGGCGCGCAACAGGAGGTATATTACTCTCCTCCTTAAGGTTTGTCAACCCCTTTTTTGCTGTTTTTTTATCTTTTTTCACTTATTTTTTTAACATGCTTTTTCAGTCTTCAGACAACAAAAAAGAGAGCTTCCGCTCTCCTTTCAAACGTACAGAACGTAAATTTTATCCGCGGAAGATGAAGTATACCGCCCCGACCATGCAGAGCGCCGCGTACAGATAGTTGATTGTTATTTTTTCTTTCATTATAAGGAAACAAAAACCGGCAAAAACGCACATTGTTATAACTTCCTGAAGGATTTTAAGCTGCGGAAGCGTGTAGCACTGAAAGCCGAGCCTGTTGCCAGGAACCTGAAAGCAGTATTCAAAAAACGCTATGCACCAGCTGACAAATACGGCGACGTAAACCGGTTTTGAGCTGAGATTTTTAAGATGCCCGTACCATGCATAGGTCATAAATACGTTTGAACAAAGCAACAACATTAACGGATATATTTTCTGCATATTTTTCACTTCCGCCTGTACAGAGAAATAATGCGTCAGTTAAAATTTAACTTCCGGAGCCGTTTTTTCCGCCTCTGCCGTTTCAAAATACGCAGCGGGTCTGAAACCGAAGAAATTCGCGACGATTACGTTCGGGAAACGCTGCACCGCATTGTTCAGATTTCTTGCCGTTCCGTTGTAGTAACGGCGTGCAAGCTGCAGTTCGTCTTCGATTTTCGAAAGCTGCTGCTGAAGGTCAAGGAAATTGGTGTTCGCCTTAAGCTCCGGATAATTTTCCGCTACTGCGAAAAGTGTGCGAAGCGTCGAAGCAAATTCATTTTCGGCAGCAATGCGTTTTGCTGGATCAGGTCCCGCCTGAGTTACTGCCGAACGTGCTCTGGTAATGCTGTCAAAAGTTTCCTGTTCGTGCGCGGCGTAGCCCTTAACCGTTGCGACAAGATTGGGAACAAGGTCAAAACGGCGTTTGAGCTGAACGTCAATTCCGCTCCACGCCTCGTCTTTAAAATTCCTGAATTTCACAAGACTGTTGTAGGTACCCATAAGCCACAGGGCAAGCACGCCGAAAATTATTATTAAAACGATAAGTACAGTCATACTGTCCGCCTCTTTCCAAAATTGTCTTTTAGTCCAAAATCTGCTGCTGTATTATAGCATATTTTATAAAGAGATATTCACTTGTAAAAGATTCACTTATTGAAGCTCTCACTTTTAGAAGCGTTCACTTACAGAACCTTACTTGAGGAACATTAAAGCGCGGCAAAAGTGAACTTCTTTAAAACTCCGGCAGATTTTCGAGAAGCTCTCCGCCGAGCTGCACATACTCGTCAAGCTCTTCCGCGGCGTTGTTTATCTGTTCTTTAACGCGGAGAGGCGCCGTGCCTCCGAGTGTCATACGGCGGGAAACAGCCGTTTCCGGTGTAAGCAGCGGAAACAGATCTTCTTCCGCCTCGGGAATAAGCTGCTTCCATTCTTCAAGCGTAAGCTCCGTAAGCGCACGCCCCTTTTCAACGCAATAGGCAACCGTTTTGCCGACCTTGGCATGAGCCTGACGAAAAGGAACGCCCTTTACGACAAGATATTCCGCAACGTCAGTGGCAAGAATAAGCCCGTCGCTGAAACCGCGCTTTGCCGCCGCCTCGTCGATTTCAACCTCTTTGAGAAGCGGAGGCAGCACGGAGAAAATTCCCTTCATAATCTCTATTGCTTCAAACAGCGGACGCTTGTCCTCCTGCAAATCGCGGTCGTAGGTGGACGGAACACCCTTCATAAGCGTTATAAGCTGCATGTACGCGCCGGCGAGAAGCCCTGCCTTGCCGCGTATAAGCTCAAGCACGTCCGGATTTTTCTTCTGCGGCATAATGCTCGAACCCGTGCAGTAGGCATCCGGAAGCTTCACCCAGCCAAACTCCGTGCTGAAATAAATAATTAAATCTTCTGACAGGCGGCTTGCGTGCTGGCCGAAAACCGCCGCAAAATGCAGCAGGTCAAGGAAATGGTCGCGGTGCGAAACGCTGTCCATACTGTTGTCCGAAACCTTTGAAAAACCAAGATCCTCTGCTGTAAACTCCCTGTCAAGCGGCAGAGTGGAGCCTGCGAGAGCCGCGCTTCCGAGAGTACACTCGTCAACAGCGTCATACGCCGCAAACAGACGGTCTGCATCGCGCAGAAACGCCCTCGCGTGCGCCATCCAGAACTGTCCCATGGAAATAGGCTGTGCCTGCTGAAGATGCGTGTAACCGGGGACGACACAGTCCGCCTGCTCGTCCGCCTTCTCAAGCAGAACGGAAATAAGCTCCCTCAGACCTTCCCAAAGCTCAAGAATTTCCTTCCTTAAATAAAGACGCACCGTCGTATTCACCTGGTCGTTGCGCGAACGTCCCATGTGAAGTCTTGCGCCTGTTGCCCCGCAAAGCTCTGTCAGACGCGCTTCGATATTCATGTGCACGTCCTCAAGAGAAATTTTGGGAACGAATTTGCCCTCTCTTATCTCATCTGCTATTACAAGCAGATTGTCCTCAATCGTTTTCGCTTCCTCTTCGGAAAGAAGCCCCACCTTTCCCAACATTCTCACGTGGGCAATGCTGCCCCGTATATCGGCAAAAGCCATGCGCCAGTCGAGATCAAGCGACTGCGAAAAATTCACCACCGACTCCGCCGTATCCTGAGAAAAACGTCCTTTCCACATACCCTTGGGCATAAGCGACACTTCCTTTGTCTTATTGTCCTTTATATTGTAACAAAAAAACTATAAAATTAGACCAAAGGCTGTTTAAATTTTTAAAATATGTGTTATAATTGTGCACAGTTAAATCTTAAGGGCTGCGTTTTAACCAAAACTTCAGTTTACGGAATAAAGAAAAAACATGATTATTTATCACATCAGCTACGCAGGCGGACTGTTTTTCCTTTGGGCAGAACACTCGTTTGTCAACGAAAATATTGTAAAAGACGGGCACACTCACCCGTTCTGCGCATCATGCGGCGAGCTGCAAAAACTGCTGGAAAAGGCAGACATGACTTTGGCTGAAAACCAGACACGCTGCTATACGGCAAACGTAGCTCTGCCGGCATTTGACGGCATGCCTCTGCCCTCATCGGAAATACTCGGAGAATACGAATCGGACAACCTGACGCTTCAGGAATTTGAAGTGCCCGTACTTCAGCTCACCTCCGAAAACATGGAAAAATTCAAACAGCTCGAAGACCGCGACAGGCGGCTTTCAATACCGGGAGTAATGCCCGGAAACGACGCGCTCTTCATGATTGAAAGCTACAAATACGCTTCAATACTTGCCCTGCGCGGCTGCTTCATACCGTACATGAAAAAAACGGCAGACGGCTGCTTCTCATGCTGGGATCCCCTGTATCTTCCGAAATACCATACCGAATACACCTCTCATATCAACAGCATACCGCCCGTTCTGAAAAACTTCAGAATAGGAAAAGTAACCGCGCCGAGCGACGACAGAAAACTCGGCACGGCAATACTCGAAAGATTTATTGACGGAATAATCCGAACGGCGCAGACAAAAAACGCCAAAGGCAAACTCGTCAACATCGACAACACGCACGAAATGTGGCTTCGCTCGCTCACTTGGGCACGCACCTCGCTCACGCGCTGGAACGAAGAACTCCGCTCGGTGTATCCGCAGATTGCGGCATGGGCGGATGAAGCAAAAACAGGAAGCGGCGAACCCTGGCGCCTGATACTCAGGCTTGAAGAACCTGAACGCATGGACGACGACACACGCTGGCTCGTGACCTGGCATATACAGGCACTGCGCGACGAAAGCATAATCATACCTGCAGAACGCGTGTGGAATCCAACCGCAGTTGAACGCGGCTGGTTTGAAATGATAGGCGAAAACCCGAGGAAATTCCTGCTTCAGACTCTCGGAATAATAGCAAATTACGTTCCTCCGATAGAAGACAGTCTCTATAAACCCAACCCCATATTCTGCGAATTCACGGCACAGCAGCTTTACGAATTTATGACCGACGCCCTTCCGCGTCTTTCGGAAGACGGCGTGCGCGTACAATACCCTGCCGCATGGGGCAACCCGGAAGACCGTGTACGCTTTGCTTTCAGCGGAGACCTTGAAGACAAAGCTGTCTTTTCGTCACAATCCGGGCTTTCGCTGGACGAACTGCTTGACGTGAACTGGAACATAACGCTCGGCGACGAACTGCTCACACCGGAAGAAATACAGAAACTTGCGGAACTTAAAACACCGTTTGTAAAACTTCACGGTAAAGTTGTCTTCGTTGACAAGGAAGAGCTCGCGAAAATTATGGCAAATCTGAAACAGCTGCCGGAAAAAATCGACCGCCGCTCAGCACTGCTCTCAACACTCTCTGGAAACTACGACGGGCTGCATCTCAGCTCCATGCAAAAATCGGGATGGCTCAGCAATGCAGTTGACGTACTCACAGGCAAGACAAAACTGCCGGAACTCGGTTTGCCGGAAAATTTCTGCGGCACGCTTCGCCCCTATCAGCTGCGCGGCCTCTCATGGCTCGACTGGCTGACAAAGTTAGGGCTCGGAGGCTGTCTCGCAGACGATATGGGGCTCGGCAAAACCGTCGAAACTCTTGCCCTTCTGCAACAGCAGAAAAACGAAGGCAAAACGGGACCTGTACTGCTCGTATGCCCCACTTCCGTCGTCGAAAACTGGCGCCTTGAAGCAGAACGCTTCGCCCCACAGCTGAAAACTCTTGTCCATTACGGTATGGGCAGAATGCGCGGCGACAGACTTGCAAGAGCTGTTCAAAACAACGACCTTGTAATAACCTCCTATTCGCTCCTGAGCAGAGACTTCGCGACAATAACGAAAATCAAATGGCGCGGCGCAATACTTGACGAAGCGCAGAACATAAAAAATCCTCTGACACGGCAGTCAAAAACCGCGCACTCCGTCACTGCGGACTGGCGCCTTGCGCTCACGGGCACCCCTGTTGAAAACCACGTAGGCGACCTATGGTCGGTGCTTAAATTTTGCGTACCCGGGCTGCTGCCCAACAAAACACGCTTCGCAAAAGAATTCCTGCGGCCGATACAGACAGGCAGCGCGCAGAAACTCTCTAAACTGCGCCTTATGACAGGCCCCTTCATACTGCGCAGGGTAAAAACTGACAAGGAAATTATCGCAGATCTTCCAGACAAAATCGAAAGCCGGGAATTCTGCCCGCTCAGCCGCGAACAGGCATCGCTCTACGCCGCCGTGCTCAAAAAACTGGAAAACAAACTGGCGGCATCCAGCGGCATCCAGAGAAAAGGACTTGTCCTTTCCACCATCACAAACCTGAAAGAAATCTGCGACCACCCGTCGCTCTACCTGAAAGACGACGCAGAAAAAGCAAACCGCTCCGGCAAACTGGCGCGCCTTGCCGAACTCACCGACGTCATGCTCTCTGCCGGTGACCGCACGCTCATCTTCACGCAATACGCGGCAATGGGCAAAATTATAAAAGACTACCTGCAGGAAACCTTCGGGACAGAAGTACTTTTCCTGTACGGAGGACTGACAAAAGACAAACGTGATACGCTCATAAGACGCTTCGCAAAACCAAACGGGCCTCAGATATTCGTACTCTCGCTCAAAGCCGGAGGCACAGGTCTCAACCTTACAAACGCAAACCACGTCATACTTTACGACCGCTGGTGGAACCCTGCTGTTGAACAGCAGGCAGTAGACAGGGCATACCGCATAGGACAGAAACGCAACGTACAGGTACACTACTTCTGCTGCAAAGGAACGCTCGAAGAAAAAATTGAGAAATTCATCAGCTCAAAACAGCAGGTTGCCGAAGCCGTCGTACGCGAAGGCGAAAACTGGCTCACGGAACTCTCTGACTCAGAACTGCACGAACTCTTCGCACTCAGCATAGTGGAGGAAGAAAATGACTGATCTTTACCTGCGCGGGGGAATACGCTCCCGCCTCACAACAGGCACAGCCGATACCGAAAGACTTAATTGGTGGGGCAGACGCTGGATAGAAACGCTCGGCGACAGCATTGACCATGCGCGGTACACACGCGGCAAAAGCTGCGCCAAAAGAGGCCGCGTAATCAGCCTGGAAATAGAACCAGGCCTTGTATCTGCCCTGGTGCAGGGAGAAAGAACAAAAACCTACATGGTACGATTCGGCTTTAACACACTCTCAGGCAAAGCCTGCGACAAAGTGCTGGCACGTTTCCGTGAACACGCTATATTCGCAGCGTACCTGCTTGCCGGAAAACTGCCGCACGAAACGGAAGACGTTTTCCGCGAAGCAGGAATTAGACTGTTTCCGACACAGGACAGACTTAACACCTTCAAATGCACCTGTCCCTCGGAAGAGCCGCTCTGCGACCACACAATAGCGGTCTACATGCTGCTCGGCGAAGCCTTCAGCAACGACCCCTTCCTTCTTCTTGCGCTCTACGGCTTCAACAAACAAAGCCTCATAAAAAGCCTCTCTGGCACAGCAGACGAAACGGAAGAATCCGGCAGAAACATCTCACCGGAAAAAATCATAATAGAACCCGTCAACGAAAACGATAGCTATAAAAACTGGTTCGGAACAAACAGCTTCAAAATACCGGACATACGCGAAACAAAAAAACCGGAAGCCTACGGTGTAATGCACGAATTCCCCTTTTGGCGCGGCGCAAACCCTTTCCTTGAAACAGTCAAGGAATACTACGCCAAAGCGGCAGACTACGCCTACGAACTGCTCACGGGAGAAAGACGGCTCCTCGTCGGAAGGCCGAAAAAGTTCGTGTAGAAGAACCGTTGCAAATTCGCTCGTTTGAGCTGAAAGAAACGCGGAAACACAGATAAGAAACAACGACTAACACAACGGCTTGGGAAAATTCCCAAGCCGTTGTGTTGTTTTACCATTCTACTCCGCGTATGACGTGAGGCAGAAAGAGGACGAGTTTTGGGAAGTAGGTGGTGAGTATGAGTACCGGCACCCATGCAAGAAGCATGAATTTCAGCGCCGGTTTCATTATGTCTTTGATTTCCGCTCCTCCCACGCGTCCGCTGAGGTAGAGAACAGGGGCGGCAGGGGGCGTTATGCAGCCGACAGCGGTGTTGACGCCGACTATTGCCGCGTAGTGTACGGGGTTTATTCCGAGCTGCTGGATTATTGGCATAAGTATCGGCGTTGTGAGGACTACGACGCTGATGTCGTCCATTAACATTCCCATGAGTACGAGGAATACGTTTATGAGGAAGAGCAGGACGTATTTGTTGTCGGATATTGAGTAAAAGAGCGTGAGTATTTTGCCGGGCAGGTCTTCAAGTATGTAGAGACGCGAGAGCATTGATACGGAGTAGAGCATTATCATTATTACGCCTGTTGATATCGCGCTTTCAACGACTACTTTCCAAAAGCCTTTGAGGTTGAGCCCTTTGTAGACGAAGAAGCCGACAGGTATGCAGTAGAGTACGGCAAGTGCCGAGGCTTCCGTTGTGGTCATTATTCCGCCGTATATGCCACCGAGCACCAAGAACGGCATGAAGAGCGCAGGAAGCGCTATTTTCGCGCGTTTTCCGAGTTCAAGGACGCGTTTTCTCGGCGGGAGTTTTTCCGTTATTATTATGTCGGGGTTGTCTTTGAGCATGCGGACGTTGAGGAAACTGATGAGCAGCATTGCGAAAAGTCCGGGAACTATTGTGGAGAGGAAGCAGTCGAGGACTGATATTCCGCTTATCCATGCAAAGATTATGAGCGTTGCGTTTGGCGGTATGAGAAGCCCGAGCAGCGATGAGTTTGCCATGAGCGCACAGGCGTGTCCCATCGGGTAGCCGTTTGCTTTGAAGCGCGGGAACATTATGGCGCCAATGCAGGAGAGGGTTGCGCAGGCGGCTCCGCAGATGGAGCCGAATATGGCGCAGGCTATTGTCGCGACTACCCCGAGTCCGCCTTTGAAGTGTCCGACAAAGATGTCTACAACGTCGATGAGTTTTTCGGCTATTTTGCCGCGTTCCATTATGCCGCCGGCAAGTATGAACATCGCTATCGCTATGAGCGATACGGAGTTCATTTGCGCAAAGCCGTAGGGAAGCAGCTGCGAGGGGTCGTAGCCCGTATGATTGGGGCCTCCGAAGAAGATGAGCCACGCGCAGGATACCATGAAGCTTACGGGTACTGGAACCCCTATTATCAATGTGGCAAGAAGGATTGCAAGCGCAACGTAGATCATGCTTCGTCACTTCCTTTCGCAGCGGCTTTCAGCGAGCGGAGCAGGTCTGCGCCGAAATACCACGCCATAAAGAAGAGCCCTGTGAATATCGCTATTGATGAACACCATGCAGGTATTCCCCAGAGGACGGATTTCGCCGTAAAGCGCCCGTCGCCGAGAGGACCCACTAAGTCAAATTTAAAGTAGTTCCAGCCGTACCACACAAAGAGGCAGGAGATGCCGAAGGTAATGCCGTTTCTGAGAACAAGGAACAGTCTGCGGCAGAGCCCGGGTTTCATATAGGACTGAACAAGGTCTGCGGATATGTGGGTGCCTTCGAATGCGCCGTATGCCGCGCCCATGAAGTAGAGCCAGAAGGCGAAGACTTTTATCCATTCTTCGTAGCCGAAGAGGTCTATTTCAAAGCAGTAGCGCAGTATGGTGGCGGCGCAGATTATGACCGTGAGAAGCATTGACATACCGAAGCTTACAACCGCAAAGAGGTTTGTCGTCATTTTGTCAAAGAGAAACTCCGCCTTGCGGTTTCCCGCATAGACGGAGGTCTCCTGTTCTGTTTCTTTTATTTCGGTTTTTTTTGTTATTTCTGTCATACCAAAGCCTATTTGAAGTGTTTGATGAAGTCGTCCATGAGTTTTTTGTCAACACCGCGTTTCGCGAATTGTCCCCATGAAGCGACGTTTGCGTCGTGGAGCGCTTTAAGCTGCTGTTTGCTGTAGGTGAAGACTTTTATGCCGCGTTTTTTCATGAGTTCCATTGCCTGTTTGTCGTTTTTCTCCGCGTCTTCAAGTCCTTTTTTCGTGTATTTCGCGCAGACTTCGGCTACGATTTTCTGGTCTGCGGGCGAGATTTTTTTCCATGCTTTTTCGCTGGCGAGTATGCCGAGGTATTCAACGGAGTACATTGTGTTGTACCAGTATTTCATTACGTCGCCGAGTATCGTGTATGCCGCGTAGGTGGGATATCCGTCAGCCGCGTCGCAGACGCCGGTCTGCATCGACTGGTAGACGTCCGAGTATGGGATTGTGACAGGGCGGAAGCCCATTGCTTTTGCGCCGAGTTCGAAGCTGAGCATGTTAGGAATACGCGTCAGAACACCTTTGTCAACCTTAGGATTGAGAGGGTCTTTAAGGGGCTTTTTGGAGGCAATGCCGATGAAGCCTTCGATGTAGCAGCCGAGCATTCTGATGCCGACCTGGTTGAGGCATTTGTTGAGCTGCTGCGTCATCCACCCGTCTGCGGCAAAGGTTTTTTTCGCGTCGTCGTAGCTGCTTATGTAGCCGTTGATGTAGAGAATTTCAAGGCGGGGGTCAAAATCTGTCGCTATTGACTGGCAGGAGAAGTCAACTGTGCCTTTCATAAGCTCAGGCGTGACTACGGAGTAGTTTCCAAGCTGGTTGGCAGGATAGACTTTGAGGACGACGCGGTTTTTGGTTTTCGCCGCTATTTCTTTTGATATGTCCTGCATGAATTTTGTTGCAGGGTTGTTGGGCGCAGACTGTCCGGCAAAGCGGAATTCAGCCGCAAATGAAGGCGCCGCAACGGAAAATGCTATTGCAAAAGCAAGAACGAGTGTGAGTATTTTTTTCATTTTTTACTCTCCCTTTCATACGGCTGCGGCGTGTATCCGTCGTGCCGTTTTTTTGTGACCCGACAATAATACAGTATTTTACTGAAAAAACAAGCGCAAAGTTTTTTGACGCATCAAACTTTTTAAGGAATTGTGTGTGTTTTTGAAACAATTTAGGCCAAAATCGATGTATGCAAGCTATATACCATAAGCTCTGAACGATGGTAACAAAAAATCCCCGGCCGCCGCCGGGGACTTTCAATGCTTATTTTCAGCAAACAGCTGACGGTGTACAGCAATTTATTCTTCCGCTATTGCTTTCAGTTTTTCTTCAAGCGCCGGGTAGGCGACTTTGCCTGTCGCAAGGACGGGCATGTCTTCCATACAGATTATTTTCTTCGGTATTGCGATTTCCGCAACGCCGTATTCTGCAAGCTTGGCACGGACGTCTCTCTGCTGCAGGTCGGGCGAGGTGGTGACAAGCGTCAGGGTTTCGCCTTTGCTGCCGCCTTCGGTCATTACCGCCGCATGGTGGTATTCCGGCCATACTTCGTTGATGACTTCTTCTATTGAGGCGAGAGATACCATTTCGCCGCCTATTTTCGCGAAGCGTTTCGCGCGTCCGAGTATCGTTACAAAGCCATCTTCGTCCACGTCCACAATGTCTCCAGTGTCGTACCAGCCGTCTTTAGGCGGTTCTATTACGCCCGGGTTTGTCGCGCGGATGTAGCCTTTCATGATGTTGTCGCCTTTAAGCCAGAGTCTGCCGCCTTTTGCGACACCTTCGACAGGTTCAAGCCTGTACTCCACTCCTGAACAGAAAAGTCCCACGGAGCCTGCCTTAAAGTGCGCATAGTAGTTGTTGGCGACAACCGGTGAAGCTTCTGTTACGCCGTAGCCTTCCGTTATGCGTATGCCGAAACGGTTGAACCAGTGTTCAGTCGTCGCAGGGCGCGTTTTTTCGCCGCCCTGTATGAGCAGACGTACCGATGAGAAGTCGTAGTTATTTGTTGCCGCTTTGGCGTAGCCCTGAAGGAAGGTATCCGTTGAGAATATTATCGTTATTCTTTCATCGTAACAGGCAGCCGCGATTGTTTTGTAGGCTATCGGCGACGGATAAAATACAACGAAGAAGCCCTGGTTGACGGGCATAAATACTCCGCAAAGGCCGAAGGAGTGGAATATCGGCATCGCGTTCATTGCCCTGTCGCTCTGGTAGAATTCAACTCTTGTAACCATTTGAGAGTGGTTTGTGTTGAGGTTTTTATAGCTGAGCGCAACTCCCTTAGGTGCGCCTTCGGAGCCTGAGGTGAAGAGGACGAGAGCCGTTTTGTCCGTTTCGCCTTCTTTGACCGGCGCAGATTTTATGAACGGGGCATAGAGCGCAGCCGCAATTTTTTCGCCGGTTGTTATGCTCTTGCCTATGTCGTCGAGCCATACGATGCGTATGCCGGCTTCGACAAGGGCATCAACAAGCCCTGAGAGTTTGCCTTTGTCAATGAAGGTATGGGCTGTGATTACCGTTTTTATCTGCGCCGTGCGGCAGCAGCTTACAAGCGCGCGACCGCCGATTGAGAAGTTCAGCGGAGACGGGATTTTGCCTATGTTCTGCAGCGCGTAGAGCGAAATTACGCCGGCAAGCGAGGTCGGAAGCAGAACGCCGACAACGTCGCCTTCAAATTTCTGTTTTCTGTAAAGTCCCTGTATCAGCAGTATGCGCGTGATAAATCCGTTGTAGGTGACGGGTTTTGAGCCTAAGTCCGCAAAGAGGCGCCTGTTGCCGCCGAATTCGTTTCTGGCGTCGATGAGGTTGTCAAAGAGTTTCTTTTCTTTGCGGCGCGCGTACAGTGCCGCGTCTTCCATTATTTTTTCAAGCGCACGGCCAGCCATTGCAGTACGCCGTGAGCCTTTTATTTCTTCGGGAATTTTGATTTCTTTTGCCGGGAAAACACGGATGACCACGCGGCGGAAAAGCTTCAGACCGCGTTTGTGCTGTATTCTGCTGAACGGGGTGTTCTGCGTTCCCAAAATTTGTATCGGAAGAATTTTGGCGCCGGTATGCTCCGCAATGTGGGCAACGCCGGCAGAAACCTTCATTGAGTTCCCGGTTATTGTCGGCTGAAGTTCTGGGAAGATGATGCAGCGCTTTCCTTCTTTCAGAAGTCCGAGGAAGTAGCGGAGCGTCATCGGTGAGTCTGCGTCAAGAATGTGGGTTTCAGCAAGCGGCAGAAACCAGTTGGCGAAGCGTTTCTGCGTCAGTCTGCGTTCGATTGCAAAAGGCGCCGTTTCCGGAAGGAACATCGCAAGGATAAGCGGGTCTATGTAGGAAACGTAGTTCGGCGCAACGATTACGTTTTCCCCTTCCGTCGCTTTCCAGTTCTCCCAGCCTTCAATTTTGACACGGAAGAATATTCTTAAAATCAGTTTAACAAACAGCTTTTTCATGGCGCACCCCGTCTCTTTTCTGCGTCGCAAAAAGTGGACTTTTAATTCCACTATATAAATTATATCATATTTTCAAAAATATGGGACTTAAAAAGACACAGCCGACAAAAAAGCAGTCCGGCACATACCTGACTGCTTTGCAATCTGAATTGCGTTAAAGCTTAGTCCGCAAATTCAATGAATTTTGCCGCGGGAACGCCGCAAATCGGGCAGCTGCCTTCGGCTTTGCCTTTGTGGATGTAGCCGCATACCGGGCAGAGGTAGTAGACGTCGTCTCCGTCAATGTTTGCGATTGCGTCCGCATAAAGCTCCGCGTGAACTTTTTCGGCTGCGTTTGCAAGCGTGAACGCTCTTTCGGCTGCCTTTTCGCCTTCCGCTTTGGCAGTTTCGATCATCGGCGGGTATATTTCGGTGAATTCATACGTTTCGCCGGCTTTTGCCGCTTCGAGGTTTTCAAGCGTTGATTTTACGCCGCCTGCCGCTTTGAATTCGGCAAATGCGTGGAGCTGCTCGGCTGCCGCAGCCGCTTTGAAAAGGCGTGCTGCGCCTTTGTGGCCTTCTGCCGCCGCTTTTTCGGCGAAAAGCAGATACTTGCGGTTTGCCTGTGATTCACCGGCGAATGCTGCTGCGAGATTTTCTTTCGTTGTCATTGTAATTCTCTCCTTTTTATTTTTTTATGCTGAAAGCATTAAATTTTCCCTCTCTTGGTACTTGCCGCTTTTCTAATATTCAATCCCCTGTCTTTCTTTGACGCCTTGAGCAAAAGGATGTTTGATTTCCTTTATTTCGCTGACGAGGTCTGCCCTGTCAATGAGTTCCTGAGGCGCACCGCGTCCTGTGATTACTATTTCAAGCTGCTCCGGCTTTTTGTCTATGAGCTTCAGCACGTCTTCCGTTTTCAGCAGCCCGTGGGAGATTGCCCAGGTGATTTCGTCAAGTATCAGCATGTCGCACATCTGCGGTGCGGCATATTTTTTCGCGAAACGCATTCCTTTTTCCGCTTCGCCGGCATCCCATTCGGATTCTGCGCCCGGACGGACGCATTTCGGGGCGCCAGTGTGAATGAGCGTCACGTTTTTGAGGGGCGCCAGAACTTTCAGCTCCCCCCAGCCGTTCCAACCTTTCATAAACTGTATGATTACAACCCGCGCGCCGTGACCTGCCGCGCGTATCGCAAGACCGAGGGCGGCTGTCGTTTTGCCCTTTCCGTCTCCAGTATATATCTGAACCGTGCCTTTGTTTCCGAACATTTTATTTCACCCTTTATGCCGCAGTTTTACTGCGCATTCTGCTGTGCGCCGTTTTCCGCAGGCGTATTAACGCCGTTCTGCGGCAAAGGCGCTGCCGTATCGTCTACAGCCGGCGGTCCTGCGTTGTTTTCCCTGTTTGCCCCGTATTTTGCCTGCCTGTTCAGTTCCTGCTGAACAGCGTTTGCTGCCGCCGAATATCTCGCCGCCTGACTGATGTATTCCTTTTCTTCCTTGTTTTCCTCGCCAGGTATTGCGGCGTTTTTGTCAAGAGAAAGTATCATATTTTTGACGTGAAGCAGACGTCTTTCGTCCGGCGGATGGGAATTAAAGCCGCTCGGTTCCGTTTTGTTGTGCTGGGCAAGCTTCTGCAGCGCGGTGTAAAGCCCCGCCATGTTTTTCCCGTTTTGAAAAGCAAGCTTCACCGCGTAATCGTCCGATTCAATTTCCTGCTGACGGCTGTAACCTGCCGAGGCAAGGCTGACACCGACGTTTGCGACAGGCGAAACCACTCCGCCGATAAGCGAAGATATTACGGACGTCAGAATGCTTGTTCCTATTTGTCTGCTCACCGTTTTGCTTGCGTGCCTGAGCTTTACGTGCCCAGCCTCGTGCGCAAGAACGCCGTACAGTTCGTCTTCCGTTTCAAGCATTTCAAGCAGACTGGTAGTGACCGTAACCGATTTGCCGGAGGTAACCCATGCGTTAGGCACAATGTTTTCTTTAAACGAAAAAGGCAGCGAGGAAAGTCCCGTAGCCTGCCCTACATCGCCCCACACCTTCAGCGCCTGCTCTTTGGTCAGTGAAGCTGACGCCGGGGAAGCAGCGGTGCAGAAGATTGCGCATATTGCCGCAAGAAGTCTAAGTTTCCTCATGAGTATATTATAATACTTTTAAAACTTTTTAACACTGTTCACTTTAAAAAGAATTCACTTACAAAAACGTTTACTTTTAGAAGCCTTCACTTACAGAAGCCTTCACTTGAAAAGAATTAAAAGTGTCGCGAAGCGAAAGTGAATCTTTTCCAAGTGTTGCACAGCGAAAGTGAATCTTTTCCGAGTGTCGCGCAGCGAAAAATGCTTCTTTTCTAACAAATTCTCGGCAGCAGCTCTCCGCCCGGCGCCGGAAGCAGAGTTTCCGTGCCTATTTCCGTTTTCATTACGACTCTGCCCGGAAGCTCGTCCGTTACTTCGCCTATTATCTGCGCGGCCTCCGAATTTTTGACTTTTCTGAGCGCCGACACGATTTCTTCTGCGTGCTCCGCAGGGGCAAACACTACAAGGCGCCCTTCACAGGCAAGGTAAAGAGGCTCAAGCCCCAGCATTCCGCAAACGCCTTTTACGTCGTCACGGACGGGGATCCGTGCCGCGTCAAGCCTTATTCCGACACCGCTTTGTTCCGCTATTTCGTACAGCACGGTGCCCGCTCCTCCACGCGTTGCGTCGCGTATGACGTGAATATCCTTTGTTACGTCAAGCATTGCCTTCACGTTTGCCCAAAGCGGCGCGCAGTCGCTTGTTACGTCTGCTTCTATGCCGTATTCGTCGCGCGCAAGCAGTATCGTGCAGCCGTGTCTGCCAATGTCGCCCGTTACAATTATTTTGTCACCCGGTTTCGCTTTGGTGCCTGCCGGACGCGCCTCTTCGTCAACAAGCCCTATGCCGGTCGTCGTTATAAACACTCCGTCAACCTGTCCGCGCCCTGCAACTTTCGTGTCTCCGGCGCAAATCTGGACACCGCATTCTGCGGCGGTTTTTTCCATTGCTTCGGCTATGCGTTCCAGCGTCTCCATCGGGAAGCCTTCTTCAATTACGAAAGCGCAGGAAAGATACAGCGGTTTCGCGCCCATGCAGGAAAGGTCGTTCACGGTGCCGCAGATTGAAAGCTTGCCTATATTTCCGCCCGGAAATTCCGCAGGCGAAACTATAAAACCGTCCGTGGTGAACGCAAGCTTCTTTCCGGGAAATTCAAGCACGGCGGCATCGTCGGCTGTCAGGTTCGGGTTTGAAAAATGTTTCTTGAACACCTTTTCGATAAGCTCCGAAGTTTTTCTCCCGCCCGCGCCGTGGGCTAACGTAATAAGCTCTGACATTGCAAAAGACATCCTCTCTGTTTTTGAATTACCAAGTACCAATTCCTTGTTATGGTGTCTAAACAAGTTCAAATCTTTGAAACCATAAAACGAAGAAATTATTTTCCTATTCCGTATTTGAAGTACGCGCTGCAGGCGCCTTCGCTTGATACCATGCAGGCGCCGACAGGATTTTCCGTATTGCAGAGTTTTCCGAACAGCGGGCAGTCGTACGGCCTGCAGTCTCCGCGCAGCACTTCTCCGCAGCGGCAGGCGGGATTTGCCCGTCCTTTGATTTCAGGCATTTCAAATTTCAGCCGCGCGTCAAAGGCTTCGTAAGTCTCGTTCAGTTTAAGCCCCGATTTCGGAATTATACCGAGGCCCCGCCATTCTGAGTCGCACGCGGTCATTGTGCGTTCGATTACGCGCACAGCGGCAGGGTTTCCTTCCGCTTTGACAACGTTCGGATAGCAGTTTTCAAAAAACGGCTCTCCCTTTTTGAAATTTTCAACTATAACAGAAATTGCGCGGATAATTTCTTCAGCGGCAAAACCTGCCACAACTCCTGAAATTCCGCGCTGTTTCAGCGTTTCGTAAAGAGAGGTGCCGGTAATTACGCTGACGTGTCCCGGATAGAGAAACGCTTCGGCGCTGCCTGCAAGAACTCCGTAGGCTTCCGGCATAGTTTTGTTGGCGGTCAGCAGCGAGAAATTTTTCAGTCCCGCTTTCTTCGCGTGTTCGACGGCAAGACAGGCGGCAGGAACTGTCGTTTCAAAGCCTACGGAAAGGAAAACGACCTGTTCGCACGGGTTTTCCGCCGCGTAAGCAACAGCGTCCAGCGGTGAATAGACGATTTTAACCTTAGCTCCGGTGCTTCTTGCCGCCGCAAGATTTTTTTCGCTGCCGGGAACGCGCACAAGGTCTCCGAAGGTTGTTACCGTAATGCCGCGCTCCGCAAGCCACAGAGCTTCGTCGATAAAATCAACGGGGGTAACGCAGACAGGACAGCCGGGGCCTGTTATAAGCTCTATGTTTTCGGGCAGCAGCTTCCGTATGCCGTGACGGAAAATTTCGTGCGTGTGAGTTCCGCACACTTCCATTATGCGAATTTTCGCGCCCGTATATTCCCTTATCGTTTTTTCGGCGTCAGTCATTTATTTCACTTCTTCCGCGGCTTCGCCGTCTATTTTGGCTATCGCTATTCCGGCATGAATCATTACGTAATCACCGGGATTCAGCTCGTCAAGCAGCTCCACCGATATTTTTCTTCTGGCGCCCGTAGCGTCCACAACCGCCATTCCGTCTTCAATGTTCACAACCTTTGCAGGAAGTCCAACGCACATTTTATAATCTCCTTTCAATATTCGCTCATTTCATTCACTCAAACATCGAACAGCGAACGACAAACGACGAACGATTTTATAAATTAAAATTTTTAACCGACCGCACGTGCAAATAATAGTTCTTCGTTTTCAGTTCAGCGTTCTTCGTTCTTCGTGCAGTATTCTTGGCTTACTGCTTCCCGCTTATTGCGGCTTGCAGCTTATAACAGCCTGCCGCTTTTTATTCTCTCCTGCGCTGCCGCAGCCTGTCCGAGACATATTCCTCCGTCGTTCGGCGGCACAAGAGAATGTATCAGCACTTTAAAGCCGTCCTCTTCAAGCAGCCGCTTTGTTTTGCCAAGCAGCAGCAGATTCTGGAAACAGCCTCCGGATAACGCGGCGCAGCTTACGCCTGTTTTTTCGCGCGAGAGGCGGCAGCCTTCAAGTATCAGCTCCGCGAGCCACGTATGGAAGCCTCCGGCGAGGCTGCTTACGTCTGCGCCTCGTTTCATTCCTTCGTAAAGCGCGGCAGTCAGTTCTTTTGTTTCCGCAAAAAACACGTCTCCGTCAGAGATACGCGCCGGGACAACCGCTTTGGCGTTTTCGTCCGACGCAAACTGCAGAGCCATTGACGCTTCTCCCTCAAAGGTCGAGGCGCGGCGTATTCCGAGCAGTGCCGAAACGGCGTCAAACAGTCTGCCGCAGCTGGTTGATTTCACTGTATTTATATTTTTGCCGAGCATGAAGAACTGCGTTTTCAGATTTTTTTCGTCGCAAAGCTTCAGAATTTCGTTTGCCCCGGCAGTTTCTTCTTCGCTTCCGAGCGCGTCAAGCAGCAGCGATACCGCTATTCTCCAGCCCTCGCGCGAGGAAGCGTCGCCGCCTGCCTGTCTGAACGGCGCAAGACAACCGAGTCTCTTAAAATCAGAGAGATTTGCAAGCAGAAATTCCCCGCCCCAGATACTTCCGTCAAGCCCGTAGCCCGTGCCGTCGAAGGAGACGCCTATTGCGTCGCCGCAGAAACTATTTTCAACCATACAGGCTGCGATATGCGCGTAATGGTGCTGTACTTCAATCACCGGAAGCCCGAGGCTGTGCGCGAATTCCGTGGAATTGTAGCGCGGGTGCATATCGCAGGCAACTGCCTCCGGCCTGATTTCAAGCATTTCCGACATGCGCTGTACAGCTTCCGAAAGAGCCCTAACGCTCTTAAGATTTTCCAAATCGCCGATGTAGGGCGACGGGTAAAAAAGGTCATGAGTTGCAAGACAGAACGTGTTTTTGAGTTCTCCGCCGACCGCAAGCACGCTGCTGTCGTATTTCACGGACGAAATAAACGGCAGCGGCGCGTAGCCTCTCGAACGGCGCACCATGTACGGCTTGTTTTCAAAGAAGGACATAACTGAATCGTCCGCGCGTATGCGGATTTTCCTGTTGTTTGAAAGTACTGTGTCGCAAAGCTTCGAAAGCTCTGCCGATGCCTCTTCATCGTTTCTGCAGATAGGGGCGCCGGACACGTTTCCGCTCGTCATTACAAGGCAGTCAGGCATTTCTTTTCCGTCGGGATATGAAAAAAGCAGAAGCTGGACGGGCGCATACGGAAGCATGACGCCCACCGCAGGATTTCCCGGCGCCACAGAGGGGCAGAGTTTGCAGCCTTCCGCGCGGTCAAGCAGAATAATCGGCTTCTGATGTCCGTCAAGCAGTTTTTCTTCCTCTTCCGTAACAACACAATGTCTGCGCACCGTGTCCAAATCGCGCATCATAACCGCAAAAGGCTTCTGCGGACGCGTTTTCAGACGGCGCAGACGCGCGACCGCCTCTTCGTTCAGAGCGTCGCAACAGAGATGAAAACCGCCTATTCCTTTTATTGCCGCTATTCCGCCGCTGCGCACCACTTCGCGCGCGTGCAGCAGCGCTTCGGTTCCGTGAATGTCAGAATTCAGTATGTAAAGCTCAGGCCCGCATTCGTTGCAGCACACCGGCTGCGCGTGATAGCGGCGCGTTTCGGGGTGCGTGTATTCGTACCCGCATTCGGGGCACATCGGAAACTCGCCCATGCTCGTCCGCACCCTGTCGTACGGCATGGAATCAAGAATGGTGAGACGGGGGCCGCAAGCCGTGCAGTTGATAAACGGGTGCAGATAGCGCCGGTCGTTTTCGTCAAAAAGCTCGCGCGAGCATTTTTTGCAGACTGCGATGTCGGGCGAAACGAAAACGTCGCCGCGCTCTTTCCCGCTTTCTATAATTTCAAAGCTTCCGCATTCTTCGGCAGGAATTTCTTTCGCCGCAATTTTAAGTATTGCGGAGCGTTCAGGCGCTTCGTGCTTCAGGCTGTACATAAAACGCTCCAACTGTTCGTCCGTGCCCTGCGCAAAAATTTCGACGTACGGCCCCTTGTTGCAGACAGAACCTGTGATTTTCGCCGACGCGGCGGCACGGCTTACGAACGGACGAAAGCCTACTCCCTGCACTATTCCGAAAACGCGGATATTTAATCTTTTCATTTCAAAAAACGTTACTCTCCGATTATTTTGCCGAAATTTTCCAAAGCAGACGCCGCGTAAAGCTCTCCGGAGCAGGCGTAATGGCAGAGCGGAACAAATTCAAGTTCGCGCACTGCGGGGCAGCGGAGGAATATCGGGTCTGCGACAATTTTCGTGTAGCGCCTTTCCGAAAGCAGCCGCGGCAATTCGTCCTCTTCCGAAAGCCTGACGTCGTTTTCCCGCGCGTATTTCGCATGCAGTTTGAACCACACTGCAACGTCGGATGTTTCGCCGCGCGTCTCAAGCAGCTCCCTCACGGAATTTGCCAGCACCTGCTGATGAATAATCAGTGTCCGTGCGTCATCTGCCGCCCTTCGCTCATCAATTTTCGATTCGAGGTGCGAGGTGCGAGGTGCGAGGTGCGATTCTTCTATCGGAAATTCGACAATGTACGGCGTGCCGAAGCGCTGCCGCAGATATTCCGCCGCCTTTATACCCGAAACGGAAACCGCAACGTTAAGCTTCGCGCCTCCTGCGTTTTTCGCCTCGTCAATTCCGTTTTCTCCTGAAAACAGCGCGGCTTTGCCGTATTTTTTCTCAATAAGTTCTTTCAGTTTTCCGGCGTAATTTTTGTCCGGAAGGTTCAACGGCGTGGCGCCTAAAACGCCAACGTCGAATTTTTTCTCGAATTTGTCCGACGCAAACGCCGAAAACAGCCCAATGTAAGCTTTTTCCTCACCCTCGTCGTACAGCCCTATGCCTGTCGTATCAAGCGCCAGAACAGGAATACCGAGCCTTTTTTCAGCCATCTGCCCAAGGGCGCGGAAATCTGTGCCGATAACTGCGGGAACAGGGGTTCCAATGATTGCGGCGAATTTCGCGTCTATAAATTTCACCGCTTCTTCAAGCTTCTGCACAAGCCGTTCATCCCTGCCGAGAATTGCGTCAATGTCGCGGAGACCTGCTGAAAAAACGGCGCTCTTTTCCGTGAACCAGCGGGGCTCGTCAAAACCGCAGATATTTCCGGCGCAGCCTCCCGCGTCGCATATTACGATTATGCCGCCGAGGGAGAAAAGTACTGCGGTTGCCCCTGACTGGTCAGGCGCGAAAGGGGAAATGAATTTGAAAAGTCCGTTCATTTTGCAGACTTCCTTTCCGCGGCAGCCTCAATTTCGTCAAGCAGCTTTACAAGCCCGTCAAAGCCGAACGGCTGGCGTTCGCTGTTCCATGGCACGTTTGCTGCGTCGGGCAGCCAGTATTCAGCGTCCCTGCCGAGAGAAAAATCCGATTTTTCCTGTCCGGTTCTGTAATTCAGCATTGTCGGCGACGCCGGAAGATACAGCTTCGTATCGGGGCTGACAAGCGCAAGCTGCCTGATGTACGGGTAAGACCCCTCGTTCAGATTTGCGAACACCGCGTCAACCCTGAAACCGTAACGCGCAAGGGCAAGCGCAAGTTCAAAAGGCTCCGCGTTCAGCGTCTGGCCTATTGAGAACGAGCAGCCGGCGAATTTTTCCTTAAAGCAGTGCACGCGCTCTTTTGCCGCCTCGTAAAATTCAGCATCGTCAAGCTTCTGTTCGAGCGCCGCGCCGAAAAGCACGTACTGCTTGTGTATTTTGTCCGCCTGATACAGCCGTTTCAGCTCGGCATAGGGAGTGCCCAGCCGCCTGCGCAAATCTTCGGCGGCGTAGTTTGCCTCAGGGTGAAGTACAAGGTTTAATTCAGCATTCGCAAGCATTTTGTACTCCTCAAACGTCTTGCAGCGCGAAATTTCGTTTGTCTTTGCAAAACCCAGTCTGTGAAGCAGTTCGTAAAGCTCGCAGCTGTCATACAGCGGCGCAAAATGCCCGAGAAGATTGACGCTGCCGCCAAACGTTCCATGTTCACTGCGGTCATCCGCTGTCCGCACGCCGTTTTTATCCGTACTGCTTAATACTTTTGTATAATCCGGCGAAGCCGGCTCCTCAATTGGTAATACTCTCGAATACCTCTGTATTCCCTGAATGGTCATTTGGTAATTGGTAATTGGTAATTTCTTCAGCAGCGAATATATGCTGCGCCGTACTGCGACCATAGGCGGTTTTATACTCTCTCTCGTCAGAGCGTACATATACGTCGGAATAACCTTTATATCCGGATTTTCCTCCTCCGCCCTGCGGCAGACACGCTCCATGTCAGTGCCAAGCAGTGCGTCCGCACAGGTAACGCAAAGCACGACAACCTTTGGACGCGGCTTGTAAAAATCGGCGATTTCTTTCACTGCCTGCGGTATCTTCGCAAGGTGGCGCCCCGTAACAAGATCTGTTTCGTCCATGCGGAGAAAGAAAATCTTTTCCGAAAAACCTGCCGCCCCGCCCTCAATTGTGCTGTTTCTTCCGCAGCAGCCTGAGGAAACAACAAGCTCCACGGATTCTGGAATCGCAAGCCCCGCGCGTTTTACGCCGAAGCCCTGCGCGCCGGGCGAATTGTACGACAAAGTCGCCGGCGAGCTGTAAACAAGATGCTTCGTCGTTGCGGCCTCCTGCGGAATATCCTTCACTCCGCGTTCAGCAAGCTCTGCTATGGTAATGCAGTATGCGCTACCGTTCATTTTCTCCGAGTACAAACCTCGCAAGTTCAAAAAACTTTTCGCTGACGGGAAGCTTCGCGTCGCCCTCGACAACGGTCTTGCCAAGCTCCTCAAAACGGGAAATGTCGTCGCTTCTCGGAATATCCGCGACAACGGACAAGCCATTGGCTTCGGCGAAACGGCGCACGTTCTCCTCCTCGTTCTGCACGTTCCTGCGGTTTAAAATAACTCCGCCGACCTTTGCGTAGCCTCTGTCGGCAAAATTATTAACAGCCTGATTTATATTGTTTGCCGCGTAAAGCGCCATCTTTTCGCCGGAAGTGACAATAAGCACCTCCTCGGCAGCGCCTTCGCGTATGGGAGCCGCAAAACCTCCGCAGACAACGTCGCCCAAAACGTCGTAAAGCACGACGTCAGGCTGAAAACTTTCAAAAATTCTCAAATCATCTATCAGATTAAACGTTGTGATAATTCCGCGTCCTGCACAGCCAAGACCGGGGGTAGGGCCTCCGGCTTCTATGCAGAGAATACCGCCGAAGCCCGTTTTCACAATATCTTCCCGCTTCGGCAGCTCGTCATGCTCCCGCATGAAATTCATGACAGGCATAACAGCCTGACCGCCAAGAAGATTTATCGTTGAATCTGCCTTAGGGTCACAGCCAATCTGAATAACGCGCTTTCCGAGACACGCAAACGCCGCCGAAAGATTTGACGTCACCGTTGATTTTCCAATACCGCCCTTGCCGTAGACAGCAATCTTTTTCATATTATCCACCTCATTAAATGCAATATATAAAGCAGAATGAAGAATTAAGCATGACGCTTCGCACATACTGTCGCTGCGCTCCGTACTCAAGCGGGAATTGCCCGGTAAAACGTTTGCCTCACTGCGTTCGGCACAGGCGGGCAATTCACCCACCGCTTTCGTCTGCACTTCGCACTACTGTGTTTAAAAACCAATGACCAAAAAAACCAATTACTACAAAATACAATTACTATAAGAACCAATTGTGGTGTCCGCTGAAGCGGACGTTTGAAGTTAGAACCTTTTTATTCGTCTTTCTGCGGAAATCCGTAAGGATTTAGCGCAGAATCCAGTGTCGTTTTGTTTTTCAAGGTCTTTTCAAAGCCGCTGGATGCTGCACTTTCGCTGCGCTCCATGCAGCAAGACAAATATTTTTTGCTTACCGCTTAATGCTTACAGCTGCCTTTTTGTTCTTCGTTCTACGCCAAAGGCTGTTTTACCAGCGTTACTGTTTTCGCCGAAATGCCCTGCAGCTTTCCGAGCTTGCCCGACAGCGCGTTAATCTTGTCTGCGGGCGCGTCGATAATTACTGAAATAACGTTCTTTCCCGTGCTTCTGCAAGGCACGCCTGTACGCGCGACTATATATTCGCCGAAATCCGACAGAATGGCGTTCAGCCCTGTCGTACAGCAGTCACTCTGCACCAGAATACCGATAATGGCAAGTGTGTTCATCTTCAATCCCTCCAAAAAAAACAAAAACGGACGCCCGAAGCGTCCGAGAAAATGCCATGCAGAACCGCCCTTTTCTCTTCAGCCTCAATGCGGAATTTCAGCCTCAGACTACTCTTCGTTTTCTCTGCAAGACAACTCTCGCAAATCAAACCTCAGAAATTATAGCACAAAAACAAACGGCTTGGGAATTTTTTAATAATCCCAAGCCGTTCTTTCGTTACATACTGTTCGCTTAGTGCTTACCTCTCCGTCTTTCTGCCTTTTTATTAGTCTTTATGCGGGCACGAAGTGCAGCGCAGAATCCAGTGTCGTTAATTCTTTTTTTCTAACGGGCTTCGCCCGTAAAGCTGCTGGACCTACCCCTCCGGGGCACAGGCTGCGGCAAGCCCTCCGTGCTTCGCAGGGAGACGGGGATTTTAAGCCGCTGGGCTCCGCATCGCAGTGCAGAGCGACGTTTTTTTGCTTACCACTTAATGCTTAATGCTTAACGCTTCCAGCTTAAAGCTTACAGCTTTTAGCTTTCTTTTCCCCGCCCTTCCGGCCCATGGAACACGGAGGAGTTTAAAACCCGCACAAGGGAATTTTCTGCGCGGAAAGGCGGGGAAAAGAGGCGCTATGCGCCTCTTTTATCCTGTATTTGCTGCTTCTTCAGAGCGTAGGGCTGTGCCCGCGGCGAGCCCTCACACGCCGCAGGCACATTTTGTTTATACTGCCCTTTATTTCTTCGGAGCTTCCGGCTGCGCTTCAGGCGCAGGCGCCGGCTGCGGCGCGGGTTTCGGCGCAGGCTGTCTCATCTGCTGCGCGGGAGCGGATTTTGGCATCTTCTTGCCGAATATGCCAAAGAGCGGGGCTTTGCGGCGCACTATAAGCTCGTAGTTCCATACGCCTCTCGCGTCTGCCGCCCAGCGGGCGTTTATTATTTCCCAGCCGCCCTGTTTCACTTCGTTAAGCGTGGCTACCGCGTTTTCAGAGCACATAACGGCGTAGTCATATTTCCTGCAGCAGTTTCCGAGCAGACAGCCAAGCAGCAGCACTGCGGCAATTATCAGCAGTATTGCTTTTGCTTTGGGTTTCCTAAAAACTTTCTTTGCCGCCGTGATTTTCGTTTCCTGTGTTTCCTGTGTTTCCTGTTTCAATTCTTCCATTTTTTGTTTACTCCTTTTTTTGCTTTTCGTTTGCTGCTCGCTTTTGTCGCTTCGTTCGCTATAAGCTTTAAGCTGTAAGCTTTAAGCTTTAGAACCTTAGCTCGCTTCGCTCGCAAGCCGCTGGATGCTGCACTTCCGCTTCGCTCCATGCAGCAAGACGGGGATTTTTTGGTTCTTCGTTCTTCGTTCTTCGTTCGCCGTTCTGCAGCGCAGAATCCAGCCTGTGCCCAGTATGGGTATGTCTTTGGTTTTTCTTTTCAATAACGGGCAAAGCCCGTAAAGCCGCTGGTTCCTGCGCAAAATCTGCGATTTTCGCAGGAAGACGGGGATTTTAAGCCGCTGGGCTCCGCGCTGACGCTTCGCGTCCCGCAGTGAGACGGTGAGTTTTTACCTGGTTCCTCGCTGCTCCTGACGCGTCCCGCAGTGTGACGGGGATTTTTTTGCTTAATGCTTACTGCTTAATGCTTACTGCTTAATGCTTATAGCTTATGGCTTTTAGCTTTTAGCTTTTAGCTTGCAGCTTATAGCTTATAGCTTACCGCTTCCGGCTTACTGCTTATTTACACGCTCATCATTTCCACGTTGCCGCCGACTTTGGCTCCTGCTGCCATTGTCATGCTGCCTGTTTTTATGTCGCCTTTTATTTCCGCCGTCGCTTTCAGGTTTGTCTGTTTTTCAACGTACAGATTGCCCGCTATTTTCCCTGACACGTCGGCTTCCATTGCGTACACGTCACCTGTCACGGAGCTTCCTTCAGATACCGTCAGTCTGCCGCTTACGTGAAGTTCTCCCGTCAGTGTGCAGCTGAGCAGTTCAAGCGTTTCGGCGGATACGTTGCCGGTCATCGCGGAGCGCAGCACCACACGACCCTGTGCTTTTATGTCGCCCGTGAAGCTGCCGAACACGTCAACGTTGCCGTTGCTGTCCAGCGTGCCTTCAAAGCTTGTGCCTGCCGCAAGCACCGTGTCGCCGCGTTCAGGTTCTGGCGTTGCCCGTTCAAGAGAAACCGCTTCGGCTTTTTCCTGAAGCTCTTTGCGTTCCGCAG
>JAGHTZ010000060.1 GCA_018065065.1 Candidatus Equadaptatus faecalis
ACTTTACGGCCTATTGACACAGTTTTGCAATAAAAAAGCAAAAAAAAATGATTTCTTTTGGATTTCTTTTTCATTTTTTTGTTTTTTATTTTCGAATAGGCTCTGAACGCAGTCCTTATCAGCATTTCCCGTTATCCTGTTACAAATTCCTTATTTAGTGTCACACTTTTGCAAATATGACATAAAGCATTGATATTACTATGTTTTTCAGCAGTTCTTCGTTCTGCGTTCATAGTTCTTCGTTTCCCCTTCGCGGCATGTTACAAATTTCTTATTCAGTGAACATTATAGTACAGAGAGTGACGGGTAACAAAATTGTTTTTTTAATTCTGTTCCGGCTCGGGGGTTTTGAAACGTTGGGATGGCTTAGCAGAGCATGCACTTCCTTTCGTTTCCTGCTAAAGCTTCCGGGTTTTGTCACTTTTACGCATTACGTGGTGCGGCTCCAAACGGAGGTAAGCCCGTTGCTTTTCAGCTAAAGCTCTGTAACACTTCGGTAACGGCACGCTTAGCGGCGCGGGTTTCAGGGCTGAGACACGAGGCCAATGCTTTCGGGAAGGAGGCAGGGAAAGCAAGAGCCCTGCAGCTTCGGACAGAAAACGAACGGACGGCGCAAGCGACATCTGCGCCCAGCCCAGTAGGAAGTAATCCGGAGTTTTTGGCGCAAGCCAAAACGCTATACGCTGCAGGCTATATGCTATAAGCAAAACCGTTAAAATCTTTTCAAACAAGCGGTTTGCAGCTTAAAGCTTATGTTTAACATGCCCAAAAGCAATTTTGGGCAAATTAAAAACGGCTTGGGATTTTACTAAAATTTTCCCAAGCCGTTTTGTTGCTGACTGTTCACATCTATTTCTGCGTTTTCTTTCTACAGCCGAATTTCAACTGCGCTGCACAGAAATTTCAAACTGCAAACGCCAAACTAATTCTTCATTTTGCTTACTTTTTCACGCGGTCTTCCATTCTTCCTGCTGGTCTAGCATCGTCAAGGCTCTTTGCAACAAACGGATATTTGCTGTACGGCATATATGCTCCGCGGTATTCAAAATCATAATCAACGCCTGCCCAAACTCCGCCTTTCCAGTAATGAAACAGTACGTGACCGCCAAAACTCAGTAAGTTGTTTCTGTACCAAGCATAATCCCATATTGAATCGTACTTGTGATTGTGATGCTGCAGACTTGCGTAGACAATTCTGTAATCATCGCCCATGCTGGTCATTTTCTTGGTATTGTTGCTTTCGTCAGGAGAATACATAACAAGTCTGAAGAAATGTGCGCCGCGATGCCAGCCTCCGGTATACCCTTTATAGCCTTGGTTTATGTCTTCATTTACAACAGCGCTTTCAGGATACGTTTTATAACCGTAATCTCCCCAGCCGTCTGCATACCACCAGTTTTTACGCTGGTCAATAAGTTTGCACCAGAAATAGTAGCGGTCAATAACAGCCTGCATTTCACCAAGCATATTCTGCGCTTCCCTGACATTGCTGTCAATATTGCTTATCATTTCGCTTTCGTCTGCAATACTGTTGATTCTCCTCTGAAACTCAGTGTATTTACCTGTAAATTTCTGTTTTTCGTAACTGGCGAAAATGTCGTTATCCAAACCGTCTATAACATTGCTGCGTGCCTGCATGGACCAGAGCAGATTATACAGTCTGCCTTCTTTTGCGAAATAGTCTTTTGACGCTGGCATGGCGGCAGGGAACCTGTCTGTAAGCGTTGAAATGTGTTTGAAATGGCAGTTGATAACCGCCATGTTTGAAACGTTGACGCCTTTCATGTAGGCATTAACGTTCTCAACAATATTACTAACCATTTCCGCGCCACCATTTCCACTCTTCGGCTTGGGAAGAGGTATATCTTCGCCGCCCACAAGGTTGCAGCTGTATTTTATCCGTGTTCTGCCAAGCGCCTGCGTAAGCTTGTTTTTGAACTCATTGTCCAACTTAACCGGACCTATTGTTCCCTGCAGCACATTCTGTATTGTGGTAATATCCTGTTTGTTGCTGGCAGTAATCGAAAGTGTGGCAACACACTGAGCGCCAATCTGACAGCCGGCAAGATAATAATCGCCATATTCTCTGCGGAACGCTGCTTTACCGGCGCTTGTATCTTTGTTAAGAGCCTTTTCTGCATCTGCTGTCAGTTTAACATTTGTTCCGTCAAGATACTCATTTGAAACTCTCGTGTATTTAATCCTCAGCGTTGTTGTAGTTTCGCTGAATTTGGTGCTGTTTGCCCATGAATGTTTATCGGAAATTTTAAGCGGCGTTTTGCCTACCGTTGTATCAATTCCGAAAGAAGTTGTATTGGAAACTTCTTTTTCAAGCTGGGCATCAGTATTGATAAATTCCAGTGTCGTGGAACCCTTGAAACCGCCCGTATATTTGCTCTTGTCAGGCGCCGTCATTGAAGCGACAGTTTTTTCGCCTGTTGCTGAACGCGGTCCGAACACAGCATTCAAACCTTTTCCGAGATTGCTCATGCCAAAGCCGTCAATAAACGGCATACCATACAACTCTCGCGTCATTGTCGCAGCGTCAAGAAAAGTCCCGTTACCAGAGTTCGCGTTATTGTTTGCAGACTGTCCGAGATAATCCATGACAACATCTTCCGGCGTGATATATTCCTCTGTCCCGTCATCATATTTCCACTCTATGATATTTTCTTTCATTTTAGGTTTGCCGTCAGCAACTTCTCCTGTGAGGAAGGGTTGCAGCAGGTTGATAACCTTCACAAAATCCTCGGGCGTATACTCTTCGTTCCAAACATCGTCAAGACAGTTACCATCCGTATCGTTGAACATAATAAAACTGAATTTTTCGTCCGGCTTGTCATCTTGATTTTCCTCACCGTAGGCGTCTGCTTTACGCACTTTCAGCACGTAGATTCCGCTCTTTTTCGGAGTAAATCTAACAGTGGTTATTGAGTCTGTACCAAATTCTTTTACCTCACACTCAAGCGATGTGTCCTCAAGCGGAATAATTTCCGATGGGTCAGCCTTTTGTACAGGATCTTCGTCTGTGCCTTCCTGCTCATCTTCACCCGGAGTTACAGGAGTCATCTCAGCATACGGCAGAACAGTTATATCCGCTGCAAACGGCAGCGCTTGACCGAGAGAATAGTCCGGCGCCATAAAGAACGCACACACCGGCTTTCCTGCCTCGGCTTTGAAAAGGAAATATTTCACAGCCTCACCGGCTTTGCATTCCGCCGCCTTAAACGTGCCTTCTCCTCCGCACGGCAGACTTACGGCAAGCGTCTTGGCATCAACATCTTCAAGCGTATCAAGCTCGTTTGCTTTCTGATATGCCCATTTATTCCTGTCTGCCGGATAATTGTCAAGGACATCAGGAACACCGTCTTTGTCCTGGTCGTAGGCGAGGATAAGACCTTTGCTCGACGAGGACGAGGACGAGCCGTCGCACCCTCCGGCGAATATCACCGCCGAGAACAGGGCGATTACCGCGAAGAACGCTAAAAACTTTGATTTTGCTGCTGTCTTCATATTACAGCCTCCTTTGATTTGCGTTTGTCCGAAACCCCGCCGCTGTGGCACAAAAAGGCTGAGGCTTTTTGCAAACCGCTTCTAAACAGGTATTATCACCCCCCCTGACATTTGTCAAGGGTTTCAGGAATTTTTTCCCAATTTTTTGATTTTATTGATTTTAGCCCGTTTTTAAGTATTTTTGCCGATATTTCACGCCGCGGGGGTTGTTTCCGTTGGTTACAGAATACAGCGACCCGTTTTTTATCGTGACTGTAAATTAAAATCATCTGTTCTGTGAATTATTTTGTCCGCTCTTATTATGACCGTTATTAAGCTCTTGCGCAGTTATAAAGTACCGTTTCAATTCAGGCAACAGGTTTGTAAGAAAAAGCAGACTCCGTCAGGAGCCTGCTTTTAAGAGCAAATACTGTTGTATTAGCGTGTTTTGTAACCGGCAAATGCAGGTTTGTCGCCTACGCCGTCGCCTTTGAAGTTTTTGCCTTTAAGTTTCGTGTTGTTGTTGATGAGATCTTTGATTGACATACCGCCTTCAAGCATTCCAAGCCATTTGTTGCCTTTATCGCTGAGAAGGGTTGCTTTGTCTTTTCCAAGACGCTGTACTTCCGGTTTTGCCCAAAGGTAACCGCCGTTTTCGTTGCGTCCCTGGAGGCAGTAACGCGTGTCACCCATTGCAACCGCTTTGGCGAGGTTTATGCGATGCTTATTCTGCCAAAGAGCTGCCGCCGCGACAAGAGCCGCGTCATCGCTGCGTGTTCTGTTGAGGATGAGGACAACTTTGGTGTCTTTAAATTCTGTGCAGAAGTTAAAGTCGCCCTGTGAGTCCATTCCGCAAAGAATCGGTCCCTGTCCGTTGTATTTCGGCGCAATGCGTTTGAGGATTGTCAACGACTTGCCAAGACCTTCTGTCTGCGGGTTTTTGTCATAGTCATAAACGTTGGTATATTTGCCGTTGACGATTTTGTTGTTCATACCGACAACGCCGGTGCAATAGATTCCGAAGATACCGTTATTGGCGGCTGCTTTGATAATTTGCTCCGTTGATGCTGTGTCAACCCAAACGTCGATACCGTTTGCGAGGAGGCACATGTAAAGTTCCTGAAGTTCCGGTGAAACCGTTATGCCCTGGTTGTAACCGATTGTAAGCTGTCCTGCGGTGTTTCCGGGATAGTTTGCGGGGCTCGTCCATTTGCATTTCTTCCAGAATGATTTGTCCGCTATGCTTTTTGCATTGTGGTAGCGGTATGATTCTTCTGAAAGTGCCGTTACTTCATCAGGTGTCATACCTGTGAAGAGGTATGTAACCCACGGATATGAAATTGACGTGCTTGTCATTTCGCCGATTGCGTCATAGAGCCAGCGGGTTTTTGTCGCAAATTCTTTCCAGTCGTCTGTTGCCTGCCATTCAGCCATTTTCGCAACTTTTGCAGGTGTCGGGCAGACATAGCCTTTTGCATAGAGTTTTGCGTATGCCTTTGCCGCGTCTGTTGCTGCCTGTCTGATTGTCGCGTTGCCAAGGTCGCCGCCTACAGGTTTGTCGAGAACTTCTGTCGGAATTCCCGTGAGAAGAACTTCAAGCATCTGTTCCGGTTTCGCGCCAAGACGAAGTCTTTCGAGCTGATATATTGTTGTCTGCTCAAAGACGTCGAGGATTGCTGTCGTATTGTCCCAGTCAAATGCTGCGTACGGTTTACGGTCTGCCTTGTAATTCGGGCTGGCTTTTCCGTATGTTGTGAGCATTTCGTTGATGACTGCTTTTGTGTTGGGTTCCCATGCGCTGCTCTGGAGGAGCACAGGCTTGAACGCGAATGCCGACGATGCGAAGAGTGTTGCGATTACTGCTGCGAGTACTGCGATTTTGGTGATTCTCTTCATTACTTTCGCCCCCGTAAAAAGGATTTGAATTTCAGTTCCTATATTTTACCATCTTTTTGATTTATGCAACACATTTCATAAAAAAATGCGGCGCTTTTTGCGCCGCATTTTATCCCGACAAGAATTTAAAGCAGGTCAGCCCAGTTCGCCGGATAGGTTACGTATGCGTAGCGTACCTTGTCAGGCGTCTGGAAGTGAATGTGCGTGTTCTTCGGTATGAAGATCATGTCGCCGGGGTGCCCCGTGACTATATGTCCGTCTGTTTCTATCTGGAGCGTGCCTTCAAGAACGATGTCATATTCGTCATAGGTCAGTGTCCATTCAAGCGCCGCATGGTCAAGTTCCATATAGCCAGGTCCCATGTTGGGCGATTCGTCAAGCGTTGTGACGTCTTTGAGAGATACTCCGTCAACCTCAAAACGCTCTGTTTTTACGGTGTCGCCTTTAATCACCAGGACGCCGCTGGGAGCTTTTTTCTTGACAAAGTCGCCCGGGATTGTCTGCAGTGTCGCGTTCTCTCCCGCTGCAGCTCCGAGTTTTTCAACAAGCGCCTGTTTGATTATTTCGCGGATTACCTGTTCGCTTACGTTCATTTTTGTCTCCCCTTCAGTTCAGAGCTATTTGCTGCCCGTAACTTTGCTGATAAGTTTTTCAGAAAGGAGCCATGCAAGAATGAGCGCCGTAATACCTGCTACAAGTTTGCCGACAACCATCGGGAAAATCATTTCAGGGCAGACACCGCCCGCAAAGCCAAGGTGGTCGCCGAAAACAAATGCCGCTGAAACAAAGAAGGCAATATTGAGAAGTTTACCCTGCGGGTTCATATCACCAAGCATGTTGATTGTGGCAACGTTGTTGGCAAGTGTTGCGACAAGACCTGCTGAGCCTGTTTCATCCATTCCAAGCGCGCTTCCGACTTTGTTGAGTGCTTTACCGAATGTCTTTTTGATCCACGCAACCATGGGGAACGCACCGATGAGAACAATCGCAATCTGTCCGCAGACGAGAAGTCCGCTTTCCAGAGGGCAAAGCGCTTCGCCTTCAGGTGCTTCAACCATAAGGTTGAAAAGCGGGAATTTAATGCCGGTAATATACTCAAATACTGCGATTGCGCTTACTATGGTAATAAGAACCATAATTGCATTACCGAATTTGTTAAATCCGCTGATCATTTTGTCCGTTGCAAACCAAAGACCAATGCAAACTGCCGCTGCAACAATAATAACCGGAATAAGGTTGACAAGTATCGCGCCGAGCGGCATTTTGTACTGTGTCATGTTCATGCAGAGACCGCCGGCAATGCAGCCGAGAGGTATCGTTATGAGTCCGCAAAGTACGCCTGCGCCAAGGAATCCTTTGTCTTCAGCTTTAATAACTGAAAGAGCGATAGGAATGGTGAAAACGATTGTCGGTCCCATCATACCGCCGAGGATAAGTCCTGCAAAGTTGCCGACAGCCTCGTTGCCTGCACCTGCAAGCTGCATCGCCATCGGATAACCGCCCATGTCGCATGCCAGAAGTGTTGTAGCAAACATCGCCGGACTTGCGCCTACCATTTTATAAATAGGAGCAATGATCGGTTCGAGGAGTATTTTAAGGACAGGGGCAGCGGCGACTACGCCCGCCATTGCAACTGCCAATGCTCCCATAGCCATAAATCCTTCGTCAAACTGTTTGGCATAGATAAAGTTATTTTCGTCTTCTTTAACTTCTGCCGGTGCAGAGCTGAGCGTGAGACGAATTTTGTCTATTGCGCCGACAAGCATGAATATCATCATGATAAACATGATAATTCCATTGATTGAAAGACCTGACCACCATGCCTGGAAAGATTCCGTAAATACGGACGTGTTTGAAAGATTTCTTATAAGTTCATCAAACATGTTCTGTACCTTCCTTTGTGTTTTTTAGAGCAGCGTTTCAAAGAGGCGTTTATCAGGACGCGGAATTACGACCGAATGGACGAAAAGATCCGAGCTGTTGCTTGCCGCTTCTATTGATGCTCTTACTGCTCCGACATCGCCCGTAAGCGTTACGAAGCCTTTGCCTCCGATTGCAAAACCGGTACGGATTTCAATAAGTTTGACCCGCGCCGCTTTTGCGGCAATATCGCCTCCGTTAATGGCAGAAGCAACCGAGTAGTATTCAAGAACGCCTACAGCCTGAAGCTCCGTTACCTGCGTAGTCATTGAGACCGCAGGAATGAGGTCAGGATGCACCTGAGGAATCAGCAGAGTGTCCACAAGTGTTTCTCCTGCTCTCAGGATGCCTTCTTTCATAGACGCTCTGACGTCGCCTACGTCGCCGCCAACAAGAACGATATATTTACCGGGGCAGATAGTGCATGCGCGGAGCAGTTCAACCTTTGACGCCTTAATCATGAAATCGCAGGTTTCAATGCCCATTGCGATGCTGTTAAGTTCTACCATACCAATAGCATTGTTCATCTGGTTTTACTTCCTCCCCTCGGACGAGATGACGGCGCCTTTTGCGTCGACCGATTTGACCACTCCGGCAAAGCCGGTATGGATATTCGTGGAGAGTGCGCCCTCCGCGGCAGCCGCTATAAGCTGACCTTTTTCAACCTTGTCTCCGGCTTTTACAACCGGCTGGGCAGGTTTACCGATATGCTGACTGAACGGCACGAATACGCTCTTCGGAGTGTAGTCGATAAATTCGTCGTGCGCGTGTCTTCCGTAGTATTTGTTCAGACCGAGACGCGCGACAAGTCTCGAAGTGGCGATGCGCTTGTGATTGATTGTCGGAAGCGCGTGCGGCTCCTGATTCTTGGGCATATCAAGTCCTCTTTCGCGAAGCTTGACTTTGAAATATCCGTTGGCTTTTCTCGGCGAGAGGTTCATCGGGCAGGCGAACATTTCGCACACTCCGCAGTCGCAGCAGTTAAGTGCCGAACCGAAGCAGCGTACAAATTCCTCGTCATCCGTAATTGAATTTTCTCTCCAGAAATTACGCATTACCAAATGCGGCAGGATTTTGTGGCCTGTCTGGTAACGCGGGCACATGTCCGTGCAGAATCTGCACTGGATGCATGAGCTTTTCGCCATGTGGCGAATTCCTTCGATTGGTTTAAGAGCACGGCTGATAAGGTAGTGGTCTTTCGGAAGAACAATTATATTGCCTGTCGTTTTGGTAACGACGGTGTTTTTAATGTCGTCTCCGACAACCACTTTGCCCATCATAGGTCCGCCCATGATTATCGCGTATTCTCCCCATTCGAGAAGAGGACCTGCCTGGTTAATGCACTCTACAACCGATGTTCCGAGAGGAACACGAAGCATTGTTGTTTCTTTGACTTCGCCGACAACTGAGAGGAATTTGTCGCAAACAGGCTGTCCCTTCATTGCATAATGGAGATTCAGCATTGTTCCGACGTTGTCCACAACAGCGCCGACCTGAAGCGGAAGTCCGCGCTCCGGCACGCTGCGGCCCGTAACGAACTGAACCATTGTCTGTTCGTCGCCCGCAGGATAAAACGCGGGCATTCCGCAGATTTCTATTTTTGCGCCGGCGCGTTTGATTGCCGCCTGAAGTGATTCGATTTCAGCCTTGTAGATGGCCTTAATGGCGATGACAATTTTCTGTGCCTGAAGATGTGCTGCAGTCTGAACGACAGCGTCGATCATCTCGTCAGCATATTTGCGGCATATAAATTTGTCCGTCTCAATAAGAGGCTCGCACTCCGCAGCGTTAATAATAAAATATTCCGCTTTGGCATTGAGCTTGACATGAGTAGGGAAACCCGCGCCACCAGCACCGACTATTCCGGCTGATTTTACTGTTTCTATAAAATCCATGTCTGCCACTCTTTCTTAGATTGCCTTTGTGTCAATATCAAAATCATCAACGATACCGACGACAGAGGCATCTATTGGATTTGAGGTATTCCCGCTAGCGCTTCTTGCGGAACTGCCGCTGACATATATAACAGTTTCGCCGACACCAGCACCTATTATGTCAATCGCTACCATCGGGGCGTCATCCAATGAATTGTCTATTACGTTGATCGGCTGCAGTATGAGCAGTTTGAACGGCGCAAGCCTTTCTTCTTTTCTCGTTGCCCATATATTGCCGAGAACCTTGGCAATTTTCATTGATTATCCCCTGACAACTTCTATACGATTCTTTGCGGCGTATTCGCGCGCAAGATCCGTAACGATTGTATTTTCGCAGATGTTGATGCGTTTTGCTCCGGCAACTGCCGCTTCCCTGACGTCACGCTCAGAAATAACGCGTTTTTTGAACGTTTTTTCAATTACAGGGACTGACGCTTCGCAGCAGCAGGCTGCAGCAGGCTGAGGAACGTTGGCATTACACGACTTTTTTGATTCAAGTTCCTGAAGCTTGAGCAAAACTCTTCTCAGGACTTCCTGAACCAAGGCTTCGTAATCCATTTAGTATTCCTCCTCTGTTTCGTTATCAAGTATGCAGTTTGCAGCTATTCCGGCGGGCGTAACCAGGAATGGATCAGCAGGCTTAATCGTTTCAATGCCAGTTACCTTTTTAAAGACTTTTTCAATGTCCGTCAGACACGAGGTGCCTCCGCAAAGGTATATTGTATCCGTTGCCGACGGGTCAATATGACGAATTACTATTGACGCCATTTTTTCAATAACCGGACGGATAATAGGCATTATTTCCTTGTGTCTTGCGTAATCCATTTTGATTGCCTCCGCCTCGTCGATAGAGATTCGCTGATTTCCTGCGAGTACAAGAGTTACATGAGTTCCGCCGGTAGGTTCGTCGTATATCTGCGTAACCTTTCCGTCCTTGAATATTGCAAGACCGGTAGTTCCGCCGCCTATATCAACTACGACACCGTTTTCGATGTTGTAAATTGAGTTGGCAGCTGTCGGTTCGTCAAGTACGTTTGTTACGCGCAGCCCTGCGCCTTCCGCAACGTATCTGTGAGTGCGGGCGCTGCTTTCGGTACCTGCCGGCATAGCGATTGCACACTGATTGAGCTCCGTGCCTATGCGCTCTTCAAGTTTCTGCCTGAGCGCACGGCTTATGTTAAGAGCTCCCGTGTAATCTACGACGACACCGTCACGCAGTACGCTTGCCGCCTGTTTTTCACACGCGACAGGATTGTTCTCTTCATCAAGGACAACCATAACAATGTAGGCGGTGCCAAGGTCAAGCCCGACTTTGTAACGCGGATTTTTCTTTTTGGGCAGAAAAACCTGCGTTTCCGAGGCTGCGACCTTTTTCATGTAGCTGTTGACTCTTTTCAGGTCAAGCATTGCAACTCTCTCCGAATCTGCTTATGCAATTATTTTGCCCAGCACAAAACCCTGGACATTTGCAGCATTGGCTTCGTCAAAGTCGATGTGCATACGGTATTTCGAGGTTTCCGTTACGCGAAGCACAACGTCTTTGAATATAACAGGACGGTCCGTGAGCGTTTCAACACAGACAATCTGTTTGTCCTTCCAGCCGTGACGCGCCGCAACTTCCGGCGTGACGTGGACATGGCGTTTTGCGCAGATTACGCCTTTGGGTATCGTGATGGAGCCTTTCGGTCCCTCTATCGTAACCTGCCCGCTGTTTTCGAGCTGACCCGAAAGTCTGAGCGGTGCTTCAACGCCGAGTGTCACTGCATCGCTGCGCGACAGCTCGACCTGAGTTTCGGAACGCGCCGGACCAAGCAGGGCAACTCTTGTGAATTTGCCTTTGGGTCCGATAAGATTGACTCTCTGATCCGCAAGGAACTGCCCCGGCTGCGAGAGCGGGCGTTTGGGAATCATTTCGACTCCGTCGCCGAAAAGACGAGCCATATCCGTTTTGCTCAGGTGTACGTGTCTCGCCGACACTTCAATGATGACAAGTGCCGCTTTATCAATGGCTTTAAGGACGTGATCAACTATTGCATCCTGCATGACACTTAACCACCTTTACTATTTCTTGTATTCGTCTGCCAGATACATGCACATCATAATATGCATGACGCTGGAGAGTCTGTTGAGAGTCTCAACAATGTCCCTGCGTTCATAAACAGTCTGTCTTCTGAACGCGCGGACTGCCGCGACCTCAGTTTCCCGCACTGCGGTGCGAAGCTCATTCAGCAGCGCATAAACTTTGCCGAAAGAATAATCGGGCAAAACCATCTGCTTAATTGAGTAGAATTTCATCGGGTTATGCGATCTCTCGCGTATTTCTTCGTGCGTAAGACCAATGATGCGGTCGTTGACGAACGGTTCGTCAAGTACGTCGCAGCGCATTATCTCGCGCAGAACGCCGAGTACGTCGTTAAGATCGTCGATAAGCCTTTTGCTTCCGCTGCCTTCCGCAATTATCGCCTGTGTCAGAACGAAATGCGACTGAAGGCTGTCGAGCCTGCCCCTGAAATATATACGAAGATGATCCTTCGGAACCAGTTTGTTCCCAACAAGCTGAGTCATGTGCTCAGGCTTTTCAGGGAAGAAAGCTCCGCTTGTGTAATCTACGTACTTCGGGACGCAGGTCTGTCCGGAAGCCGGTGCAACGGCGCGTGCAAGCTGCTGTTTTTTTGCGTCCTCCTCGCCGAATTCGTTTTTGAATTCTGTTGAGGATGAAGCGCTTGAAGCCACGCTCACCGCTTTTTCAGGTTTAAAATTAAACCTTGTGTGCACCGAGTTTTCTACTATTTCAATTTTGCGCTGGCGAAGGTATTCACGTGCTGCAGGCGAAAGTATCTTGCCCTCCGGAACCTGATAAGATTCCGGCTGTGAGGCTCTCAACTGATCGCGCAGTATTGCTTCTGTGATTGCCTTCAAAGAGGTTCACTCCCCTCTTAAAGCGTGTTACGCCTGTTTGTCGAGGCTGGGAAGTATATACTCTACCTCTTCGTGCGGACGCGGAATGACGTGGACGGAAATAAGTTCTCCGACTCTTTCTGCCGCTGCCGCGCCTGCATCTGTGGCTGCCTTAACCGCGCCGACGTCTCCGCGGACCATAACCGTGACGTAAGCTCCGCCGACGTGGACCTTGCCGATAAGCGTTACGTTTGCGGCTTTGACCATGGCATCAGCTGCTTCGATTGATCCGATAAGACCTTTTGTTTCGATCATACCAAGGGCTTTTGTATCCTGTAACATAATTTAGTCCCTCCCGGAACGAAAATTTTGAAAAGAAACGATTAATCCTTGTCGAGGTGCGGAAGGATGTATTCGACTTCTTCGTGCGGGCGCGGAATGACGTGGACGGAAATAAGTTCTCCGACTCTTTCTGCCGCTGCCGCGCCTGCGTCTGTGGCTGCCTTAACCGCGCCGACGTCTCCGCGAACCATGACTGTGACATAGGCTCCGCCAACGTGGACTTTGCCGATAAGGGTAACGTTTGCGGCTTTGACCATGGCATCAGCTGCTTCGATTGATCCGATAAGACCTTTTGTTTCAATCATACCAAGAGCTATTGTATCCTGCATTTAAATTTCCTCCTTACTGTTATAGTTGTAACTACGCGCTGAGTCTTTCAAGAATTTTCTTGACTATCGCGTCGATGTCTGCTTCGCCGAGTCCTGCGGCGCTTCCGCATGAAACCGGTGCCGGAGCTGCGCAGCAGCCCTGTGCCTGGGCAACTGCAGCCTGAATATCTTCAAGCTCCATTTTGCCTACCGCGACGTAGCGTCTGTCGAGAAGCTGCATCGGTCCGACGTTTTCCGACGTTGCGCTGCCGCCGATTGCTCCGCAGCCAAGCGTAAGTGCCGGCATAAGACCTGTTGAAGCTCCGATTCCGCCGAACGTTGACGGTGAGTTGACAACGATACGCGATGCAGGAATTCTTGCCGCAAAGTACTTGACAATGTCGTTGTCCTTCGTGTGAAGCGACATTGTGTGGCCGGCGCCTTCGTAGTGGAGAAGGTCAACGCAGTGTTCGCATACTTTGACGTAGTTCTCCGCATGGAAGAAACCGAGTATCGTGCTGAGTTTTTCGTTTGAATACGGATGACCGCGGCCGATTCCCTGGTCAACCGCGACGATAACGCGCGTATCGGCAGGAATCGTTATTCCGGCGAGGTTGGCAACAGTCTGCGGGTCCTTGCCGACGATCTGCGGGTTCATCGTTCCGTTTCCGCGAAGGATGAATTTGCTGAGTTTGTCTCTCTGTTCATCCGTGAGGAAATAGAATTTCTGGCGTTTCATTTCAGCCTGTACCGCGTCAACCATATCGTCGTCGCAGATGACTGACTGTTCTGAAGCGCAGATTGTACCGTTGTCAAACGTCTTTGAATCAACAATGCGTTTGACCGCGAGAGGGATATCAGCCGTGCGTTCGATGTAGGACGGACCGTTTCCGGGGCCGACACCGATTGCCGGGGTACCTGACGAATAAGCCGCGCGAACCATCGCAGAACCGCCCGTTGCAAGAATCATTGCCGTGTCGGGATGGCTCATGAGGATATTCGTTGCCTGACGCGTCGGTATTGAAATCGTTGAAACGAGGTTTTCGTTGCCGCCGGCTTCGGCGATTGCCTGACGGATAACCTTGACGGCTTCGTCAATGCAGTGCTGTGCGCTCGGGTGCGGCGAGAAAACTATCGCGTTTCCTGATTTGATTGAAATTTCTGCTTTGTAGAAGCAGGTTGACGTCGGGTTCGTTGACGGAACGATACCGGCGATAACTCCGAGAGGTACTGCGTAGCAGGTAAGACCGAGTTTTTCGTCGTGTCCGATTTCACCGATCGTCTTCATGTCCTTAATATAGTCCCAAACAAATTTGCTTGCGAATATATTTTTGATTGTTTTGTGTTCAGCTCTGCCAAAGCCTGTTTCTTCCTGTGCGAGAGCGCCGAGGCGTACTGCGTTTCTTACGCCGGCGTCTGCTATGGCTTTGACTATTCTGTCAACATATTCCTGGCTCTTTGTCGCCAGTTCCTGCTGTGCCGCTTTGGCTGCGCTCAGAAGAGTACGTACTTCCTGAACGGAGAGCAGGTCCTTGTCGTAAAGCTGCAAGACAATTCCTCCTGTCTTTTATTTGCAAATCACTCGGATTTGCACCGTGCGGACTGTGTGTCCGCAGCACAAACTTCGCTGCTCTTTTCAGGCTGTCTGCTTTTTACGGAAGTGCCTAACAACGGCAAATCCCTTTCAAGCATCTTGAATACCGACGGATCGGTATTTGCGATAACAGCCATCAAATCAGGACTACTGAAGAACTACAGGGTTGTCCGAGCAGTATTCGACAGCTGCCGCGAATGCTTCGCACGCGGCTTTGCAGGCTGACTGCGTTCCGGTCATAAGAGCGCCGCCGAAGTTTGTCTCTGAAGGAGGACCGTAGAGTACGCAAAGGCTGACTTCTGCCGCTTTAAGAGCAGCATCGATTCCGTAGATTGATTCGAGCGGTGCAGCGATAACGTATGCAAGAGCTTCGCCTTCTGCAATGCCCGCGCCTGCTGAGAGGTAGGAACCTGTACGTGAAATCGTGTACGCGTAGTATGAGTTGGAGTCGTCGTCGTTTGCTGAAACGAAGTGGCAGACGTTCTCAACCATGTTCACGCATGCTTTAAGTCCGGCTTTGCATTCCGCAGGGTTCGGTCCGGCGAGGATACCGATAATTTCACCTGCATATTTCTGCGTTGCGTTCGGTGCGCCCGCGTAGCAGCTTTTTGCATAGACGACTTTAACGTCTGCGGCTTTGGTGGCTTCGTCAAGAGCCGTGTAGGTAACATCATCGCAGTCCGACGTGATCAGTGCGAGTGATCTCTGATCAGGCGTAAGACCGAGTTCTTTTGCGAGTTCTGCATTAACGTTAGGGATGATTTTTGTTGCAAGCACTTTCGCCGGCAATGGATCTCTCTTCATAATGTAACCCCTCCTGAATTAGAGTTTAAGGTCTGTGCCGCTGGCTTTTGCATCCAGCATCTTTTTGATGATTTCAGCGATGTGGGCACCTGCTTCAACAGGCGGGGTGCCGGCGTCGTGAATGTTTGAAACAACCGTACGTCTTGACTCAGGCATACCGACCGTACCTTTGTAGGTGATGTATGCTGACATTGAGTTTGCCGTAATGAGTCCCGGGCGTTCTCCGATAAGCACGCAGGTAACGGTTGCACCGGTAAGTTCCGTAATCTGGTCCATAACGCCTACGCGTCCGTATTCGACGAAGAACGGCGTTCCGACTTCGATGCCGAAGCTCTGAAGTCCCTGGATGATTGCGGGCATTACGTCGGCGACGTTTGCCTTAACTGCGGCTGAGCTGAGTCCGTCTGAAACGTAAAGCTGAACCGTGGGGTTCTTTTTGCATTTCTCTCTGACAGCGGCGACACCTTCGTCGCTGAGCTGGCGGCCAAGATCAGGTCTCGTCAGATAGGTATCTTTGTCAGCGCATTTCGTCTGTACTGAGAAAAGATTCATCTGGTTGATAAAATCGTGGTCAACCGGTGAGAAAACCGCGTCCTGCGCTGCCGAGTGAGCTGCTCTGAATTCAAGCATCGGGAGCGTAAGATAGCGGGGGCCTGCTTTGCCTATGCCAAGACGCGCCGGCGAGTGGTTTTTAAGTTCCTGATAACCGACTTTGTCGACAGGGTTCTTGACAAGATACTGCGTGTGAAGGTCAATCTGAGTAACGTCAGGAATCATACCGGGGTCAACAGTTGTCTGCGCGGCTGATACTGACTGAACCGACGCGGGGGCAGAGGTCTGTCCGGCAGGCGCGTTCACGTTCATTTCTCCGAGTACCTGTTCAATGATTGCTTTAAGTTCGTTCTGGTCTATCATTGTCTTCGTCCCTCCCCGCTACTTTTTAAGAAAGACTGAGGCGTCGCCTGCGAGGTCAGTAAGATGTCCGTTCTCTGAGAAGCCCATCTTTTCCATCCACGCATCGAATTCCGCTGTCGGACGGAGACCGAACGTTTCACGGAGTGACTGTGCTTCATGGTAGCCGGTGCACTGGTACATAAGCATGCAGTCGTCGCCCTGCGGAACGCCCATAACGTAGTTGCAGCCTGCAGCCACGAGAAGCGTTGCGAGGTTTTCAATATCGTTCTGGTCTGCTTTCATGTGGTTCGTGTAGCATGCGTCGCAGCCCATCGGGATACCTGAAAGTTTGCCCATGAAATGGTCTTCGAGGCCGGCGCGCGTAACCTGTTTTGAGTCGTAGAGATATTCAGGTCCTATAAATCCGACAACCGTGTTGACGATAAACGGATGATAGTGTCTTCCGAAACCGTAGCAGCGGGCTTCCATCGTGACCTGGTCCCAGCCGTTGTGGGCTTCTGATGAAAGTTCCGAGCCCTGGCCGGTTTCAAAGTACATAACGTTGGGGCCTGTGCCTGTGCCTCTGTGAAGAAGCATGTCTTCGCCTTCCGTAAGCATTTCAGGCGTAAGTCCGAATGCTTCGTTGCCCTTCTGTGAACCTGCGATTGACTGGAACATAAGGCTCATCGGCGCGTTGAAACGCGCGACTGCTTCCGTCTGCGTTGTAACGTGGGCAAGAACGGAATACTGCGTCGGAATTTCCCATTTGTTGACGAATTCGTCAAACATTTTGAGAAGGCGCGCTACGCTTTCAACCGTGTCGTCAACAGGGTTGAGACCAAGGACTGCGTCGCCGCAGCCAAGGCTGAAGCCTTCCATAAGGGATGCCATGATACCCTTAGGATCGTCTGTCGTGTGGTTCGGCTGGAGACGTGACGAGAACGTTCCGGGCAGACCGATTGTCGTGTTGCAGTGGGCCGTTACACGGATTTTTGACGCTCCGTACACAAGGTCAAGGTTGCTCATCAGTTTGCAGACTGCCGCAACACATTCGCTCGTGAGACCCTTTGAGGCGCGTTTGATCATATCGCCTGTCGTGTGTTCGTCAAGCAACCACTCTCTGAACTCTGCAACCGTCATGTTCTTAAATTCGCTGAAGATTGTCTCGTTGATATCATCCTGAATGATACGCGTTACAGAGTCCTCTTCATACGGAACTGCCGGGGTATTACGAATTTCATTCATCGTAATATTTGAAAGAACGACCTTAGCGGCTACTCTTTCCTCGGCTGACGCCGCAGCGATTCCAGCAAGTTTGTCACCAGACTTTTCTTCGTTGGCTTTGGCCATTACTTCGCAAATATTCTTAAACTCGTAGTTATGACCAAACAACTGTGTCTTGAGTTTCATGCTGTCTTCTCACCTCTCTAAAAATTTTTTGATTAAGAGTTGAAAACCAACGTCTTAATCACGATGGGCAGGACGTGCCCACCAAAAACCGGTTCGCCAATATCAATGTAATCCCCGCTCCGTGTTCTGATTCCGTCAATACAAATTACGGCTTTCGAATGTTTGAGCAAAACGTTCAGCGCGTGGCCCAGCGCCTTGCCTATATCATTTTCAACCACCAGTATCAACGGGTACGGACTTGAAATCACCTCCTCGGCTCCTTTAGTTACAGCTTCTGCCAAATTCTGAAGCTCTGCAAACTTTCTGAATTTCCATCCTCCGAAAGAAACGGCTATCTGTTCCAGATTTCCGTCCGGCTTAAACAAAGCAATCTGCGACCGGATAGACTCCGTTATCTTTTCAAAACTCTCCTCATCCTGCTCCGCAATCTTAAGAACAGGAATATTCTTTATCGGAAGCTGCCCGTCGGCATAGGAAATTGTGCTGCCGCTGATTGAAGTCGTGTGGACACCGGCGCCGACAACCGTAGCGCGTATCGTCTCCAAAGGCTTCACTATTCTTACCTTCTTGAAATACGGACATTCCTTAATGGCGTCGGCAAGCAGAACGCCGATATCGCCGAACTTGAAAACGTCGTTTCCGATAGAATTCCTTGAATAATACGCTTCGGCAACCCCGCCTGAGAACGTCAGGCACTTAATCGGCGGAACGGAAGCAGGGAAGCCCTTGCCGTCGTTCGTGTAAATCCACTGCGGGGCAGGAGCTTCGCCGAGCCCGAGCCCCTCCGCGATAAGATTTGCCATAAGCGCGCAGACCTTGCGAAGCGAAATAACATCGGCGGTATCGCCAACGTTAATGTGAATACCGTTATCCTCTGCCAGTTTTTTAATCTTGGTGTAAATATAGGAAATCCTGCCGTTCTCTATCTTGATAAGACGGCCGCCCACGTCAAGACAGTTGACGCCCTTCAGCTGACCGAAATCGTAAATGGCGCAGTTCGTGGTGCCGCCGCCGATATCGGCATTGGCATAAACCGTGCGCTCTTCCTTTGACATAACGTCAATACCCGCGCCGCGCGCTGAAAGCACCGACTCCAAATCGGGACCCGCCGTGGCAACGACGAAATCCCCAGCCATCTCCGAAAGCGCGTTAAGCACCTCGTTGGCATTTGCCTTGCGGGCTGTCTCGCCGGTGATAATGACTGCCCCGCTTGTAACCATATCCGGCTGCATCCTTGCCGCCGCATACTCGTCGCGGACAATCTTCTTGACGGCTTCAGCGTCAATCTCCGTAAGGGAACGGAGCGGCGTAAAATAAATCTTGCTCCTGTATATTATCTCGGTATCAACAATTTCAATTCTGGGAAGAACATACTCGCTTGACTGATTTTCAATCGTAAGCTTGCTGAAAATCAGCTGAGTTGTTGAAGTTCCGATATCGATACCTACGCTTGTGATGATTTCCTTCATTGGTACAGTCCCCCAAATTTACCGCTGATACTACAAAAACTGTTGGCGGAACTGCATCGTTCGGCTAATTTCCTCCGGGCAAATGCTCCGTCGCAAAGCCCGCGTCGTCTATAATTTAGCGTATTATAACACAACAAAACCAAACGGGCAAATATTTTTCACGCAAAATTTTTAAGCAAACGAAAATTCCACAGCATAAATATTTTATAAACTCTTGTCTATTATTTTTATATTTTATAAATCTTAGTACACTTGTTAAATTGCCGTTTTTTCCGTATTTACAATGCTTTATGCCATTTTTCGCCTTTTTGCAAAGACAAAAAGCTTCAGATTTCCCAGGTTCAACACGACAAACTTTAATTTGAGGGTTGTTTTTTGGGCTCTGAAAAGCCCCCTTAATAGGTAGAGGGACATGTTAATTTTTTGAAAGCGGAACGGCAGAAAAACACGACGAATTGTTGTAAATACTGCACTTTTGGAACTTTTAACGGATTTTTCGTTCGTAACCCGCAACTCAAAAAACGCTGCAACTTCTTCTTTTAAGTATCTTGGGAAAACGCAGACGCCGCAAGGCTTCGCAATGACAGATGTTTCCATTTTTTGTCATTTTTTCAAGATATTTAAATAGAGGGGGTTGACGATTTTTCGTCGGGCATGGCTTTTCTGAAACAGTTGTATGACCTGCCGAGGTCTGCGTTTGCGGCTGTTTCTCGGCAGAGAAGCTG